>JAURPW010000103.1:0-5299 GCA_030836435.1 Flavobacteriaceae bacterium | reverse complement strand
GAAGACGCCTCAGAAGAGGCGATCATCGAAAAAATCGACATAGGGGGCATATCGCTGATCCGAGCCGCCGCCAAGAACTACCAAGATGTGCTCTGCGTGGCCACTCAAGAAGGATACGGCCCGCTGCTTGAACTGCTCGAGGCCAAAAAGGGTCAATCTGATCTCGAAGACCGCAACCGCTTTGCCACTCAAGCCTTCGCCACCTCGTCGCATTACGACACGGCCATCTTTAACTACTTCAACCGAGACGGTGAATTCGAAGCCCTGAGGTTGAGCGAGTCTAAAGGGCGAGCCCTGCGCTACGGAGAAAACCCCCACCAAAAAGGGTACTTCTTCGGCGATTTTGATGCGCTATTCACCCAACTTAACGGCAAAGAGCTGTCGTACAACAACTTGCTAGACGTAGATGCCGCCATTACGCTCATGAGCGAATTCGTCAACGACGAGCCCACCTTTGCTATTCTCAAGCACAACAACGCTTGCGGGTTGGCCTCACGTGCAAGGCTCGTCGAGGCCTACCGCGCGGCGCTAGCCGCCGACCCCGTTTCGGCCTTCGGAGGTGTACTCATCGCCAATAAAAAAATAGACGTAGCTACCGCACAAGAGATCAAAACACTCTTTTGCGAGGTGGTAATCGCCCCTGAATTCGATGATCAGGCGGCCGAAATACTCAGCGAAAAGAAAAACCGCATCTTGCTGGTTCAAAAACATTTTGACCTTCCGCAAACGCAGGTACGCACAGCACTTAATGGGCAATTGGTGCAAGAGCGTGACCTCAAGACCGACAGCGCTGCTGACCTCAAGACCGTCACTCAGGTCGCCCCATCGGTTCAGCAGATTGAAGATTTAGTGTTCGCCTCTAAGATTTGCAAGCACACCAAGTCGAATACGATCGTGCTCGCTAAAAACAAGCAGCTTCTGGCTAGCGGAACCGGCCAAACCTCAAGGGTAGACGCCCTCAACCAAGCCATTCACAAGGCCCAGCAGTTCAAGTTTGAGCTGGAGGGTTCGGTGATGGCCTCTGACGCCTTCTTTCCGTTTCCAGACTGCGTAGAGATCGCCGATCTGGCCGGAGTAAAAGCCGTTATTCAGCCCGGCGGATCTATTAAAGACGAGCTGAGCATCGAATACTGCAATAAGGCATCAATGGCGATGGTGATGACCGGAACGCGTCATTTCAAACATTAATTTTCGTACTTTCGAAAGCACTCAGTCTCAAAGATTATGGCCTTTTTTGATTTTTTGACCGAAGAAATTGCGATTGACCTTGGAACCGCCAATACGCTGATCATTCACAACGGAAAAGTGGTGGTAGATAGCCCCTCTATCGTGGCGCGCGATCGCATGTCAGGTAAGATTGTGGCGGTCGGTCAAGAAGCCAACCTCATGCAGGGTAAGACCCATGAGAACATCAAAACCATTAGGCCCCTCAAAGACGGAGTAATTGCCGACTTTGACGCCTCTGAAAAGATGATCGGAATGCTGATTAAGAGCGTTCCGGCCCTACAGAAAAAATTATTTCCGCCCTCGCTGCGCATGGTCATCTGTATTCCGTCTGGTATCACCGAAGTGGAGATGCGTGCGGTGAAAGAATCGGCAGAACGCGTAAACGGAAAAGAAGTCTACCTCATCCACGAGCCCATGGCTGCAGCCATCGGTATTGGCCTAGACATCATGAAGCCCAAAGGAAACATGATCGTTGACATCGGAGGAGGAACCACCGAAATCGCCGTGATCGCCCTAGGCGGAATCGTCGTAGACCGCTCGGTCAAGATCGCCGGAGACGTCTTCACCAATGACATCATCAACTACATGCGCACCCAGCACAACCTCTTCATCGGAGAGCGCACCGCTGAACGCATCAAAATAGAATGCGGTTCGGCTACTGACGAGCTCGACAATCCGCCCGAAAATCTGGAGATTCAGGGTCGTGACTTGCTATCGGGTAAACCCAAACAAATCGTGGTGAGCTTCAGAGAAGTTGCCAAGGCACTAGACAAATCTATTGTACGCATCGAAGAAGCCGTAATGGAGACGCTTTCTCAGACGCCGCCCGAGCTAGCCTCAGACATCTACAACTCTGGTATTTACCTGGCCGGTGGAGGTGCCATGCTTCGCGGACTCGATCAGCGCCTCTCTTCAAAAACCGACCTTCCGGTTTACATTGCCGAAGACCCACTTCGCGCGGTCGTTCGCGGAACCGGAATCGCATTGAAGCACCTCGAGATCTATAAAACCGTGCTGATTCAATAATGGGAAAACTTCTCGCTTTACTTATCAAATGGCGATCTGAAGTTCTTCTTGTTTTTCTCCTAGCGACAGCTCTTGCCCTTACCGTAACGCAGAGTAGTCACCAAAAGGCGGTCTGGCTCAGCTCTTCGAATGCATTCTTAGGTCGCCTTCACACCTTTAAAACCACCTCGACCGAATATTTCTCGTTGAAGAAACGCAATCAAGAATTGCAAAATGACAACGCGGCGCTGCGCGCCGCGCTCTACCAGGCGCAGTTCGAAAAGGCCCTCATAGACGGATCTATGCGCCTCAGCGACAGCCTAATGCCTTATGCCGTAATACCCGCCAAGGTGATAAAAAACAGCGTGCTGCGTGAGCGTAACTACCTCACCCTGAACAAGGGAACTAGCCAGGGAGTGTACCCCGACATGGCGGTCATTAGCGACCAAGGGGTAGTGGGCATCGTAGAACAGAGTGCCGAAAACTTTTCGACGGTGATCTCGCTGCTTCACGAAGACAGTAGCATCAATGCTGCGATAAAGGGAAGTGATTATTTCGGATCACTGGTTTGGAACGGCCAACGCTTCGATCGCTGTCAATTGTACGACATTCCCAAAACAGCCGAGATTCAGATAGGAGACAGCATAGTGACCGGCGGCATGTCAAGCATCTTTGCGCCCGGAATTCTCATCGGCCAAGTGTCTCAGTTCGCCATAGCGCAAAACAGCAGCTTTTATACCATAGAGGTGAGCCTATCGAACAACATGGCCAACCTGTCTCAGGTGTACGTCATCGACAACCGACTTAAAGAAGAACGTCTGACCCTAGAATCGCAAAGCAATGACTGATTTTAGCCCGATAGCCATTCTTCGCTTTTTGGCACTCTTTGGTGTCCAGGTCTTTATTCTCAATCAGATTCAGTGGTTTGGAGCGGTATCTCCAATGATTCTCGTCTTATTTCTGTTTTGGACACCCATCGACCGCAACATTACGTCTAGCATGCTCGGGGCCTTCGCTCTGGGTTTAGTAACCGACATCGCCTCAGACACCGTGGCCTTCAACACAATTGCCCTAACAGTTGCAGCATATCTAAGACCGGCCGTGTTGCGACTGAGCTACGGCTCAAGTGTGAGCTTTCACACCGACAGTCAGTTCAGCGGTACCCTGGGTCAAAACCTGTTGTACCTTTTCTATTTGCTGCTCATACACCACCTACTCTTCTTTACCGTTGAGATTTTTGAACTGAGCGGTGCTTTCGTAATTTTGACAAAGACTGCTATTCATCTGCCCTTTAGTTATTTAATTGTGGCGTTGATAGCGATTCTTTTTTCATCCCAAAAACGCTAAGATGTCTCGCTTTCTGCTGTCATTTTCGGTCATGCTGGTGGGTATGCTCTTTATTGCACGCCTAGTCAACCTGCAGCTCTTCTTTAAGGAGTCGACTTTGGCAGAGTCTGATCCGGCGATCACCAAAGAATTTATCTACCCCGAGCGCGGATTCATCTACGATCGCAACAACGAACTGCTCGTTTCTAATCAAGCGGCCTACGACGTCATGGTGGTTCCGAGTGCAGTTAAAGCCCTAGACACCTTGGCCTTTATTCAGCTACTCGATTTAGACCGAGAGCTATTCGAACAGCGTATGAAGCGAGCAAAAAATTACTCGCGCAGACTGCCCTCGGTAATTGTATCTAGCTTATCTAAAGAGCGCTACGCGGTTCTTCAAGAAAAGCTAAGACGCTTCGAGGGCTTTTTCATTCGAAAAAAATCGCTGAGATCGTATCACACCACCGCCTCGGCCAATGTACTTGGCTATATAAGCGAGGTCAATCCAACCGAAATGCGCGCTAACGCCTACTACATTGCCGGAGAAAACATTGGTCGCACCGGCATCGAGCGCCAATACGAAGAGCTGCTGCGCGGCGAAAAAGGGGTGCGCTACATTCAGAAAGACCGCTTTAATCGCGAGATCGGATCGTATCAAGACGGAGCCCTTGACAGCCTCCCTACCATGGGCGAAAACCTGCAAATTACTATCGACAAGAAGCTTCAAGAATACGGCGAGCTGCTGATGAACGGCAAGCGCGGAGGAATCGTTGCCATAGAGCCATCAACCGGAGAAATTTTGAGCATGATCAGCGGCCCCACCTATGACCCCTCGCTGCTAGTGGGGCGCCAGCGCTCCAAAAACTACACCGAGCTCTATTACGATAGCTTGGCGCGACCCACCTGGGATCGCTCTATTCTGGCCGAGCCCTCCCCCGGATCTCCCTTTAAGGCCCTCAACGCACTGGTTGCTCTGCAAGAAGGCATCATTAACCCAAAGACCACGGTGACCTGTTACGATGGGTTTTTTGTTTACGGCGACAAGCGCGGATGCCACTGCGGAGGCGGGGTGCGCGACCTTATTTCGGGCATACACCACTCGTGCAACGCCTACTTTGCAGAGACCTTCAGATCGTATTACCGAAACTTTGAATCTACCGCTGAGGCACACGACCGCTGGACTTCACACATGAAAAGCTTCGGTCTTGGAGAATTTTTGGGCGTCGATTTGCCTACGGGAAGACCCGGCCGCATACCCGACACTGAATACTACGATCGTGCCTATGGCCCTAATCGATGGGTCTCCACCTACATCATTTCTAATGCCATTGGTCAAGGGGAGGTTGCGGCCACACCGCTGCAGCTAGCCAATATGACCGCAGCCATAGCCAATCGGGGCTTTTTCTACACCCCTCACCTCTTGCGTGCCGCAGACGGCAGGCCAGCAGGAGATCTTATTCCGAGCTTCACTCAAAAGAGGCAAACCACCATAGACCCCAAGCATTTTGAGCCCGTAATTGAGGGTATGCAAAAAGTGTTCACCGAAGGAACCGCCCGTTTTCTTCAGGTAAAAGGCATCTCTATAGCAGGCAAAACCGGAACGGTAGAAAACTTCACGCGCATTGACGGCAAGAAGACCCAGCTCACCGACCACTCGGTTTTTGTAGCATTCGCTCCGGTTGAAGATCCAAAAATCGCCATCGCCATTTACATTGAGAACGGCTATTACGGAGCGCGTTAT
>JAURPW010000102.1:0-6337 GCA_030836435.1 Flavobacteriaceae bacterium | reverse complement strand
TCTGAGAACGGTTTTGCTGCTTTTATTTATAGGCAGTCTAGGGCTGATTGTGTTTGGATTCGCTCTTCCCGATGAACGCTCTACTGAGGCTAATAAATACATCGGCTCTGGGACAGTGGCCATTTTCTTAATCACTATGCCGCTTTTTTTGTTGTTGGAGAGCCGAAATAAGCGCATGAAAGACTATTTACTCAACGAGGAGAATATTCTAAAAATGCGCGAAAATGAGGCAAAAAAGGTCAAAAAGTCTCAAAAAACAGTAAAATAACCCTGTTTTTAGCGTTTTTTCTGGAAAAAATCTAGAAGCAGTTTTTGCGATTCTTCAGCGTAGGGTCCCTGTTCTAAAATAGTTCGCGGATGCAATTCAGGCCCGGTTTTCAGAAATCCGCGCTTAGGGTCTTTTGCCGCATAAACTACTCTAGAGAGTTGCGCCCAGTATAGGGCTCCAGCGCACATCGCACAGGGCTCGAGTGTGACATAGAGCGTGCAGTCGATCAAAAACTTAGCACCCAGAAAGTTGGCCGCCGCCGTTACCGCCTGCATCTCGGCATGTGCAGTCACATCGTTCAATCGCTCGGTGAGGTTGTGGCCTCGACCAATTATGCGGTTATTGGCCACGACTACAGCCCCAACGGGCACTTCGTCGCGTTCAAAGGCCGTTTCGGCCTCTTCGAGGGCCTTTTTCATGAAATAATTGTCGTCAAAGGGCGTTTCCACAGCGCTATAAAGGTATTCAAATTCACTAAGGTCGTAACTTTACCCCATGAAATGGTTAGCCCAAATCAATGAGCCAAGTGACCTCAGGTTACTAGCAGAGAAGGCCTTGCCCGAACTCGCTGCTGAAGTGAGAGCGCGCATAATCGAGGTTGTATCTGTAAACGGTGGTCATCTTGGTGCTAGTCTTGGTGCGGTCGAACTTACCCTAGCCCTGCACTATAGTTTAGATACGCCTCGCGATCTATTGGTCTGGGATGTTGGGCATCAGACCTACGCCCATAAAATCATCAGTGGCCGAAATGCAGACTTTGGCAACCTAAGAAAATACAAGGGCATGAGTCCGTTTCCGAAGCGCTCAGAGTCGCTTTACGACACTTTCGGAACGGGACACAGTTCAACCTCTATCTCTGCCGCGCTAGGCATGGCAACCGCCTCTGCGCTCAAAGGAGATACAGCGCGACTACATGTGGCCGTAATCGGCGATGCTTCTTTAGCCTCGGGAATGGCCTTTGAGGCCTTGAATCACCTGGCTGAAACCCAAGCCAACGTGCTTGTGGTATTGAACGACAATAATATGGGCATAGACAAGGCTACCGGCGCCTTGCGCCATCACCTTCAAGAGCTCAACCAAGGCGAGTCTGCTTTTTTTGAGGCATTAAGTTTGCCCTATCAAGGCCCTATAGACGGACACGATTTAACGGCGCTCACAACGGCCTTGAATGCCCAAAAGGCCATTAGCGGCCCCAGAGTGCTTCACGTACGCACCCTTAAGGGAAAAGGCCTGGCTTCTGCCGAGGCCGATCAGGTGACTTACCACGCTCCGGGTAAGTTCGAACCCAAAACCGGAGAGCGCACTGAAGGTGCCGCAGCCCTGGCTTACCAGGAGATTTTTTCGCACTGTCTTGAAGAACTCTTCGAAAACCACTCGAGCCTTGTGGCCGTAACGCCGGCCATGCTTTCGGGTAGTGGGTTGTTGAGCCTAAAGTCGCGATTCGATTCTCGGGTCTTCGATGTGGGTATTGCCGAGCAGCATGCGGTCAGCTTTTCTGCCGGATTAGCCACTCAAGGCTTACTACCGATATGTGCCCTCTATTCGACTTTCGCCCAGCGCGGCTATGATCAGATTATTCACGACGTAGCCTTGCAAGAGCTTCCGGTAATTTTGGCTATTGACAGAGCCGGATTGGTCGGAGCCGACGGCCCCACCCATCACGGGGTTTTTGATATTGCCTATCTGAAGGCCATTCCGTCTCTCGAAATCTTCGCCCCTCTAGACGCCCAAGAATTAGTAGACGTATTCTATACCCTTGTGCTAAAGTTCGAAAAGAATGAGTTGACTCATCCGGTAGCCATTCGCTATCCGAGGGGATCTTCGGGGCTAACTGTACATCCGACCCCCAAAGAAATAAACCCTTATCGCGTTAAAAAGCTGCGCGAAGACGAGTCTGGGCCCAAGAAAGTCGCCCTTATTAGCACTGGAGCCATAGCCGAAGAACTGAGCTCAATCACTCAGTTGCCTAAGGGGGTGGATCACTTTCACTGCGCAGCCGTTAAGCCTTTAGATGTCGATGGATTGCAGTCAATTTTTGAAAGCTATAAAGCAGTACTTACGCTTGAAGACGCTGCGGTTAATTCTTCTTTCGGTTCTGCGGTGGTTTCTCTGGCCCAGCAGCTGGGGCACAATCTTTCTATAGAATGTTTGGGTATCCCTGATCGCTTTATTACGCACGGATCAGTAAGCGCCCTGCGCACAGAAATCGGTCTTGATGCAGCCACTATTGTCAAGCGCCTACAGCAGGCCCTTGATCGTGTGATGTAGCTGAATCGCTTGGCTATCTGAGAGGCTGGCCACAAAACTAGAGGCCTCTAACAAGTTCAGGTAGATCGAATCTTTAGGCAAGTCGTGCGCCTCAAAATCAAAACGCTTTAGAATCAATTGATCGAAAGCCGTTGCTTGATCTAGACTCTTGTTTACGAGCGCATTACAGAAAACCTCTAGTAGCGATTCGATGATGCGGTATCCGGCAATTTCTTTTTCAATGACCTCGTCAGACTGATACAGGTACTTCACGCTCAGGTCGATGATATCTCTAACCTGTGCACTGTACTGACTGCGATCGAGCAGGCTCGAATTGAAACTACCCGACAGCAACTCGCTTTCATACGATTCGAATAGCATCACGGCGTCTTGCACTAGGGTGTTTATGGCAAGGGCCCTTAGGTAGCCCAGTCGATCGGCAGTGGTCTTCAATCCGCGGTACTTAGCCGTATCGATTTGATGCTTAACCAGGTTTATGAGGTTCTCAAGGGCGTAATCTTCTGATATCAGTTTGAGATTGATGGCGTCTTCGAAGTCGATTAGGGTATAGCAGATATCGTCAGCCGCCTCAACGAGGTATACGAGCGGATGCCGCTCGAATCCGTAGTCAGCACGCCGATTCAGACCGAGCTCACCGGCAATCTGTTCAAAACTCGATTGATTGGCCTTAAAGTAGCCGTATTTTTTGTCGGCAATGTGCTTACTCGGCTTATGCGGCAATGAAGCTTTGGGGTATTTGGTAAAGGCTCCAAGGGTGGCGTAACTTAGGCGCAGCCCTCCGGGTATGCCCTCGCGGTCTTCGGTAAGCAGCTTGAATCCGTTGGCGTTTCCTTCAAAGCGGCAGAGGTCTTCGTATTCTTGCGCATCGAGTTGGGCGCAGAACTGTTTACCAGACCCCGATCGAAAATAATTACCAATGGCCTGCTCTCCGCTGTGGCCAAAGGGCGGATTTCCAATGTCGTGAGCCAATGCCGCAGCCGCTACGATGGCCCCAAAGTCATTGAAGCGGTAGCCCATTTGCTTTAACTCAGGGTGCCGCTCAAGCACAATAGACCCCGCTAGGCGCCCCAAGCTTCTTCCGACCACCGACACCTCTAAACTGTGCGTCAGCCGGGTGTGAACGAAATTTCGATGAGAGGCAGACTGCACCGGAAGCGGAACCACCTGCGTCTTGTCTTGAAGACTTCTGAAGCTACTTGAAAATATAATGCGATCGTAGTCGACCTCAAAACCGAGCCGCACCTCGTCTTGATCTTTACGCGCTCTAGGCTCGGTATCTAGATGACGTCTGAGTGAAAGTAACTGCTCCCAATTCATGTACGTGTGCGTTTCAAGTTATAGGTATAGTCCTTTAGCGTCAATGTAGTTCCAAACCTCATCGGGAAGCAATGGCCTCACTTCGTGACCTAAGCGCAGCTGCTCGCGCACGTAAGACGCAGAGAGCTCAATGATCGGAGCGGTAATGCGCACCACATTCGGGTGCTGCGCCACCTGTTCATCGGCTGTTTGGTTGGGCGCCTTCACCCTAGGGTAGACCAGTATACGGTAACGCTCGAGTAGCACCTGATAATTTTTCCACTTGTGAAAATAAACCAAGTTGTCTTCGCCCATGATTAGGCTGAAATCGATTGCGTATTCAAACTTTTCTTCGAGATGGGCAAGAGTGTCTGCCGTATAGCTTGGCGTGGGCAGCGAAAACTCGATATCTACGGCTTTGAATTTGGGATAGCTGGCAATGGCATCGTACACCATTTGGTAACGGTCTTGATTGCTGGCCAGGCTGTCTTTCTGCTTAAATGGGCTTTTAGGGGTTATGACAAACCAGACCTCCTTTAGGTCTAGATTCTCTACCATGTGATTGGCCAAAAACAGGTGTGCACGGTGCATCGGATTAAAGGTTCCGAAGAATAAGCCTACCTTTTTTCGCTGCCCTTCGCTCATGAGTTCAGAAAATTAGCTACTAGGTGCTCGGCATCTTTTAAGGCGTTCTCGAGCACATCATTGATTAAGATTTGATCAAAGTCACTCGCCTTTTTAAGCTCTGCTTCAGCCTTGGCTACGCGCACCTCTACTTGTTCGGCACTGTCGGTTTGACGGTCTACCAGGCGCTGTCTCAATGCTTCAACGCTAGGCGGGCGCACAAAAACGGTCAAGGTTTGCTTGCTAAATTGGCGTTTCAGCGCGAGGCCTCCGTCTACGTCTATGTCAAAGAGTACGGCCTTTTGAGACTTCCAAATGCGCTCGATTTCAGAGGCTAGGGTGCCGTAAAAAACACCCGGATATACCTCTTCCCATTCGATAAAGTCACCCTTTTCTATGCGCCTCTTGAATTCGGATTCGCTCAGAAAATAGTAGTCTTCTGCATCTTTTTCAGCGCCTCTCGGAGGCCTGGTGGTTGCCGACACCGAAAAGGCTAAAGGCAGGTTGGTTTTTTCCAAAAGATGCCGCACAATGGTGGTTTTTCCGCTGCCAGACGGAGCAGAGAATACAATGAGCTTATTCGTGTCAGAGTACATTAAGCGACTGTTCTTTGATCTTTTCTAAGGCGTCTTTCATCTGCACCACCTCACGCTGAATACCTGAATGATTGGCTTTGGATCCGATGGTGTTAATTTCTCTTCCTAATTCTTGTGCAATGAAGCCCAGTTTTTTTCCGACCGCCACTTCGGCTAGGGTCGTTTGAAAGTAGTCTATGTGATTTTTAAGACGCACCCGTTCTTCATTGATGTCGAACTTCTCGATATAATAGATCAGTTCTTGTTCAAAGCGGTTTTCGTCTATTTTTTGCTCTAAGGTGTCTATGGCTTCTCTCAGCTTGGTTCGCTGATTGTCGGTGCGCTCGCTATCAAGGGTGTTGATGCGTCCAAGCCCAGACTCGATCTGACGGAGATTAGATAAGATATCTTCTTGCAGTTCTTTTCCTTCTTGGGTTCTGAAGGCGTGAAAGGCCTCTACCGCGCGATCGGCCACCTGAAAAAGTTTGGCTTCCCAAGATTGATCTTCGAGTACTTCTTTTTCTTGTGAAACCGCATCGGGTAGCCTTAGTGCCAAGGCAAGCTGACTGAGCCGGTCTCCTTCAGCGATGGCATTGATCTGCTCGAGATAGCGATTTATGACCTCCTGGTTCAGTTGAGCCTGAGGGTTTAGCTGTTGCCCGCTGAGTTGCACATAGACTTCGACTTTTCCTCTGATGATGGCGTCTGACAGGCGTTTGCGCAGGTTGAGTTCATGCGTTCTCAAAGCCTGAGGCAATCGCACAGAGAGATCGAGGTTTTTGCTGTTGAGCGACTTGATTTCAACGCTCAAGGTTTCTTCTTCGAAGCGTTCTTCGGCCCGGCCATATCCGGTCATTGACTGTAACATGGCCACAAAGGTAGCAAATAGCCCGTTCTAGTCGTTCAGTCTTCTTACCCAGATATTGCGGTAGCTCACTCTAGAGTTATCTCTGTGGTCTTGAAGGCGCAAAGGGGCCTCGCCATGAGGCTCGTTTTTCGGCCATCCGGTATACGGAGTAGTTCCTTTGATCTCAATGTGATCGTGAATCAACACGCCGTTGTGAATAAGGGTAAGGGTTCCAGACTTGATCTTGGCACCCGACTCATCGAACTGCGGAGCGTGATACACCGCATCAAAGCTATTCCACTCTCCAGATGGGGAAGAGGCCATCGCAAGCGGAACGTGCTGCTTGTATATCGATCCGACCTGTCCGTTGACATAGGTTGGGTTGTGGTTGTTGTCAAGCACCTGAATTTCGTAAAGCTCTTGCAAGAAAATACCGCTGTTTGCGCGAGACTGATTCGA
>JAURPW010000101.1:0-4965 GCA_030836435.1 Flavobacteriaceae bacterium | reverse complement strand
TCTATGTCTAGGTCGGCCAGCTCTTCTTTTATCTCGAGCAACACGGGGTCTTCAAGCTGTATAAAACTCAACTGAAGGTCAGACGCCGAGTCGCTCATTTTTTCTCGATGTCCTTCACGGGTTCCACTTTTTTCAAGGGTTTTAAGCAGCTGCTCTGCCTTTTGGATCACCGTTTGGGGCATACCGGCTAGCTTGGCTACATATAGGCCAAAGCTGTGCTCGGATCCACCGGGTTTTAGCGTTCTCAAAAAAACCACTTTATTACCCGATTCTTTAACGGCAACGTTGTAGTTCTTAATGCGCTGATACTGATCGCTCATACCGCTCAACTCATGGTAGTGCGTGGCAAATAGCGTCTTTGGGCGCATGGGGTGATTGTGAAGGTAAGCCGCTATAGCCCAGGCCAACGATATGCCGTCGTAGGTGCTGGTGCCTCGGCCGATTTCATCCATGAGCACAAGGCTTCGATCGCTCAGGTTGTTCAATATGGCGGCCGTTTCATTCATCTCGACCATGAAGGTCGACGCGCCTGCGCTGATGTTGTCGCTTGCTCCGACGCGTGTGAACAGTTTGTCTACGATTCCCATCTGGGCCGATTGGGCAGGAATAAAGCTTCCGGCCTGAGCCAAGATCACACATAGTGCGGTTTGACGAAGCAAGGCCGACTTCCCGCTCATATTGGGGCCGGTGATCATCATGATTTGCTGTTGCTCGGTGTCTAACTGTATGTCGTTGGCGATATAGGCCTGCTTAGACTCGAGAAGGCGCTCAATCACCGGGTGGCGAGCAGCCTTTAAGAGTAAAGGTGATTGATGATCAATTAAGGGTCTCACGTAATTATTTTGCTCTGCCAGCACACTAAAACTCACCAAACAATCAAGCGCTGCAATGGCCTCTGCTAGTTGTTGAATCGCCCCAATGCGGGGTTGAAGACGGTCGAGTAATTGAGAGTAGAGCTCGAATTCTAAATGCCCTATGCGCTGCTTGGCTTCTTCGATTTTTTGCTCAAATGCTTTGAGCTCTTCGGTTACATAGCGCTCTGCATTGACCAATGTTTGTTTGCGCACATAGTGAGGTGGAACCTTGTCTTTGTGGGTATTTCTGACCTCAAAATAGTAACCGAATACCGAATTCGAATCGATTTTCATCGAGCTGATTCCCGTTTGTTTGATCTCTTCGGTCAGCAGTTCACTTAAGGCTTCTTCGCTCTGAAAGGCCAACCTGCGAAGCGCGTCGAGTTCGTCGTGAACCTTGCTGGCTATGACTCCTCCTTTGGCCAGTAGGGCAGGTACTTCTTCGTTCAGGGTGTTTGAAATAGTGGTTTTTACCTCATTTACAGCTGCGGTATTCACCGCAAGGGCAATGGGTGTCTGCGCCAATTTGGATTCAATGTTTAGGCAATGCTGCAGCGTTTTTTCTAGCCCCTTTAATTCTTTGGGGCCAATGCGCCTGGTAGCGATGCGCATGCATAGGCGTTCGAGATCGTTTATAGGCTTTAGCTCATCGCGCATACTTTGGCGCAGCAGCTTCTGCTCGTTGAAGAAAGCCACCGTGTCGTGGCGCTTGGTGATGGCTTCAGTTTGGGTTAGGGGTCTAGCAATCCAGTGTCTCAGGGTGCGTGCGCCCATTGGGGTTTGGGTTAGATCTATAACCGACAGCAGCGAGTGGCCTCCTGGGTGTAGCGCATAAAAAAGCTCTAGACTCTTGATGGTGAAGGCGTCCATCCAGAGGTGCTGGTTGCGATCTAAACGCGACAAAGACTGTATATGGGCCTTTTGATGGTGTTGGGTTTCATTGAGGTAGTGCAGTAAAGCTCCGGCCACCCCAATTGATTTGGCAGATGAATTTAGCCCGAATCCGTCTAAACTGGCGGTTTGAAAATGATCGATCAGCAGGTCAAAGGCGAAGCGATTCTCAAATACCCAGTCTTCGAGTTTAAAGGGGTTTCGCAGCTCAAAACGCTCGGTTAGCTGCTGACGTTGAGACTTTGGAAGCAGTACCTCTGCGGCGTCAAATTGAGTGAGTAGGCTTTCGATATAATCGGCATTTCCTTCAGCTACCTTGAAGTCTCCGGTTGAGAGGTCAAGAAGAGCCAAGGCATAACTCTCGTCTACCTTACAAAGCGCCCCCAGAAAATTGTTTCTCTTGGCCTCTAGGAGCTCATCGGCTGTTGTTAATCCGGGGGTGATGAGTTCGGTCACGCCCCGCTTTACAATGCCCTTTACCTGTTTAGCATCTTCGAGTTGATCACAAATGGCCACGCGCTTACCGGCGCGCACTAATTTTGGAAGGTAGGTGTTAAGCGCATGATGCGGAAACCCCGCCAGCGGTGTTTGATCACCACCGTTATTGCGCTGGGTGAGCACTATTCCTAGTAGTTTAGCCGTTTCTTCGGCATCTGACCCAAAGGTTTCGTAAAAGTCGCCCACTCTAAATAGCAAAAGTGCCTCAGGATGTTTACTCTTGATGGCATTGTACTGCTGCATCAGTGGAGTCGTGGTTTTGCTATTTTTTGCCATAATTTTATCGAAAATAGAAATTTGATCCCAGCTAGTGAACACTCCCTTTCCTAAAAAGTCGATGGAGGCCCTAGAGCGCGTTTCGGTAGAGACCTTTAAAGAAGCGCCGAAGACGCCTATAGTGGTGGTGCTCGATAATATTCGAAGCCTCCACAATGTAGGGGCTGTTTTTCGAACGGCCGATGCCTTTAGTATTCAGCAGATTGTTCTCTGCGGAATAACGGCTACCCCTCCGCACAAAGAGCTTCGAAAAACGGCTTTAGGAGCTACTGAAAGTGTCTCATGGGAATACGTCAACACCACAACTGAAGCCATTGAACGTTTAAAGCGAGAGGGATATGTTATCGTTGCGGCCGAACAGACTGAGCAGTCGACTTTTCTGCAGTCGTATCTGCCAGATCTGCATAAAAAATACGCCCTTGTATTCGGTCACGAGGTAAACGGAGTCGATCAAGCCGTTCTCGATCGCTGCGATGCAGTTGTTGAGATCAAGCAGTCGGGCACTAAGCATTCGCTAAACGTGTCGGTAAGTGCGGGCATTGTGCTCTGGCACTTCTACCGCGCTCTTGGCCCGCAATAAACAAGCAGTTAAGCTAGCTTATGATTGGTTAATCGCTGCGCCAATAGCAGACGGTTAATCTGATCGCAAATGCGGTCAAAATCAGCCTGTTCGTTCACGAAATCAAGGTGAGCGGTGTCAATGACGAGTTGAGCTTCTTCTGAGATGTGGCCTTTGAGATAGGCTGATCGAATGCGCTCGAGGTAAGCGCTGTCTATTTGCGATTCATAAGATCTTGCACGCTGCTTAATGCGCTTTTCGAGTTGTTCGACCGGGGCATCAAGCAGCACGTATAGGGCAGGAGCCTTAGTAAGTTTTTTAGACCAACTGTAAAAGCGATTGAAAAGTGCTAAGTCTTGTGGGTTTAGGTTCAGCTGGGCGAAAAGCGCTGATTTAGAAATGTGGTAATCGGCTACTATCCCTTTTTTTTCATTTAATTCATGGAGTGCTTGTTGCCTATCGGCCAAAAAATGAAGTTCGGTCGGCAGGGCGTAGGCCTCGGGGTCTTGATAAAAGTGGCTGAGGTACGGGTTAGACTCAAAGCGCTCCAAGTGGGTGTCTATCGAATAACGCACCGCAAGCTGGTTGCACAAGCTGGTTTTTCCTACACCGATGCAGCCCTCAATCACCACCATTTCTGAGTTTTTCCACAAATCAGTGTACGAACAAAGCAAGCGCATATTCACCGGATTCAGCATCGAATCGTCGCGGCATTGGCTCAGCAAGAGTTCAATTTCATCTAGGTGCTGACGGTCGTTAAGCGCTGCGGCAACCTCCCTTAAGGGTTCAAGCACAAAACGCCGTTGCGCCATGCGCGGATGAGGCAAGGTCAAATCGCTATCATTCAGCGTCTCAGGGCCGAATAGAAGATCTATGTCTAGTGGTCGATCTTGGTAGGTCGTCGATGTATGTGTGCGCGCTCTTCCATGGCTTAATTCGAGGCTAAGGCAGCGCTGAAGTAGCTCACGAGAACTGAGATGTGTGTCAACGGCGATACAGGCATTGTAAAACGTTTTACCCGAAAATCCTTGAGCTTCGTTTTCGTAAAGCGTAGAGCAGCTAAGCACATTAATTTGGTGCTCATTAAGTTCGAAAATAGCGGTTTGAATGTGTGTAAGACGGGCGTCTTCGTTGCTCCCTAGACCTAAGTAGTACCTGTTTAACTTCACTGGTTGAAAGTACAAAAAGCGGCGAACTTTAAGTATATTTATAGCTTATAACTCGTTGAATCATGACGTTTTTGAAGCGATTTTTCGCCGCATTTTTAGGTGCTCTGGCAGCTGTTTGGTTCTTTTTTATAATCGGACTCCTACTTGTCGTGGGCATGAGTCAGTTAGACACGGCTCCGACGGTTTCTGATAAGACGGTGCTCACGGTTAAACTCAATCGCCCGCTACTGGATTATCAGGGTTCTACCAAAGACGATCTTTTCAGTGCGTTTTTTCAAGAATACATGGCCCTTGATGAGATTGTTGAAGCCATTGATGCGGCAAGCACTGACGATCGCATTAAAGGCATCAGTATAGAAAGTCCGGTTATAATAGGCGGATGGGCCCAGACCGCCGCCATCAGAGACGCCATTGAGCGCTTTAAAACCAGCGGAAAATTTGTGTACGCTTACGCCGACACTTATACCCAGCGCGCTTATTACTTAGCTAGTGTAGCCGATAGTGTGTTTATTACTCCAGCCGGGGCCATTGACCTCAGAGGCTTAGCCTCAGAGCTCACCTATTACAAGTCATTTCAGGAAAAATCTGGCCTAAAGATGGAGGTGATCCGTCACGGTAAGTATAAGGCCGCGGTTGAGCCTTACCTTGAAGACGCCCCAACCGAACAAAATTTGGAGCAACTGAAGCGCCTTCTAAATACTTTATGGGCGGGCGTTTC
>JAURPW010000100.1:0-2778 GCA_030836435.1 Flavobacteriaceae bacterium | reverse complement strand
TGAAATGGCATCTAGTATAAAGTTGCGCTCTTGGGTAGTAGGCAACTGATAGTAGCGGGGGAGCCCTTTATAGAAGGCCTGCTTCGCGTATTTTAAAACCGCAGATATAGATAGCGGTCTAGACAGCTCTTCATTTTCGGAGATTTCTTGAGAGAGCTCTTCTATGCGATTGAGGTTAGCGGTGTTTAGTACACCCTTTTCACGACCGGTGTCAATCAGTATCTCTACGGGTAACACCCCGCTAAATTGATTCTCGTAAAAGAGTATGTCGTCGTAAAAATCCGTGTTCTTTGGAAGGTCTTCTATTCGGCTACCGGTTATCTCTATTTGATAGATGCCTATAATACTAAGCACGAGCAGCCCTATAGAACTTCCGTATACGGCAATACGGTGATTGCGTACAATGCGTTCCATGGTAGCCACAAAGAGATCGATCCAGGGCGTATTGAGGTGCTGTAGGTGCTTGTCTTTCGGCAGAGGCATGTAGCTGTAAATAATCGGAATAATGAGCAGCGATAGCGCAAAAATTCCGAGAATATTTATTGAGGCCACAACGCCAAATTCGCGCAGCAACGAGCTACTCAATATGATAAAGGTGGCAAAGCCAGAGGCGGTGGTGATATTGGTCATCAGGGTGGCATTTCCGACCCTTGAAATAACGCGGATGAGCGATCGAGCCTGGTTGCCGTGTTTTTTGACCTCTTGCTGATATTTGTTGATGAGAAAGATGCAATTAGGTATCCCAATCACAATGATGAGTGGAGGAATAAGTGCGGTTAGAATTGTGATTTCATATCCCAGAAGGCCAATAATTCCGAAAGACCAGCTTACGCCTATGAGCACTACAATCATTGAAATAAACGTAGCCCGGAAGCTCCTGAAGAAAAAGAAAAAAATGAGTGCCGTAACCCCTAGTGCGGCAATGACAAAGAGTATCATCTCGCGTTTTAGTGTCTCTGCATTCCGGGTTTTTATATAGGGCATACCAGAGATGCGTGCATGTACTCCTGACTCTCGCTCAAAGGTCTTGATCATTTGGGCAAAATCATTGAGTATGAATTGGCTGCGCACCTTGGTGTTAACCAGATCCGGATCCATATAAGCGATGGTTCGAATGGCTAAACTTTTCGGATCATAGATGATGTTTTCGTAAAACGGAAGCCGCTCGAAAAGGTGATAGAGTTTAGACTTGGCATTTTCGTCGCTTAACGCCTCACGCGGATTAAAGGGGGTGGTGGTCAAGTCGCCGGTTTTCGGATCACGCACGATTTCATCAATGTTGTCTAGCGAAATGACCTTTGTGATCTCCGGAGCGGCCTCTAATTGTTTGCTGAGCCTGTTGAATGCGTTGAACGATTTCGAAGTAAACAGGTCGCGCCCTTCAACAGCAATGAGAATAGCGTTGTCTTCAATGCCAAAAATGGCCGTAAACGCATCGTATTTTAAAATTTCGGGATGGTCGTTAGGAAGTACTGAGGTCTCTGCGTTAGAGAACTTGACGTATTGCCATTGACTAATAAAGAAGGCCGTCGTTAAGAGGATGCCCGCTATCCATGCAACGCGATTTCTGAGAATAATACGGGCAACAGCAGGCCAAAAACCTTCGAAGAAAACGGCCAGCTTTCCCATAGAATCACACTTTCATGATTTCAGACTCTTTCAGTTTTAAAGCGTCGTCAATCTTTGCGATGAATGAATTGGTAAGTTCTTGAACATCAGCCTCGGTATCCTTTAATACGTCTTCGCTGATCTCCAGTTTTTTGAGTTCTTTATTGGCTTCTTGTCGTGCTGATCTCACACCTATTTTGGCATCTTCTGACTCAGCCTTGGCCTGTTTTACCAGGTCTCTTCTTCGTTCTTCGGTAAGTGGAGGTACGCTGATAATAATCAGGTCTCCATTGTTCATAGGGTTAAAGCCTAGATTGGCATTAAGAATGGCCTTTTCGATTTCTTGAAGCATTGACTTTTCCCAAGGTTGTACAGCGAGGGTTCGTGCATCAGGTGTGTTGACATTAGCCACCTGAGAGAGCGGAGTCATAGACCCGTAGTAATCTACTTGAACCGTAGAAAGCATAATTGGGCTGGCTTTTCCAGCACGAATTTTGGCGAAAGCCTTTTCTAGATGGCCCATGGCGGCCTGCATTTGGTCTTTGGCCTCTTCTAGGATTAATTCTATCTCCTCGTTCATATCTGTTAAAGGTTTACTTCTGTACCCACATCTTCTCCGGTAACCACCTTTAAAAGGTTACCTGCTTTATTCATGTCAAAAACGACAATAGGCAATTCGTTTTCTTGGCTTAGGGTAAAGGCTGTAGTGTCCATCACTTTCAATCCTTTACTGAGCACGTCTTGAAAGCTAATCTTGTCATATCTAATGGCCGTTTTGTCTATTTCTGGATCGGCACTGTAGATTCCGTCTACCCGTGTCCCTTTCAAGATTACATCGGCTTTGATTTCTATAGCACGTAAAACGGCCGCTGAATCTGTAGTGAAGTACGGGTTTCCAGTACCTGCTCCAAAGATAACGACTCGGCCTTTTTCGAGGTGCCTCATGGCCCTTCTACGAATGAAGGGTTCGGCTACCTCATCGATCTTGATAGCTGTTTGTAACCGGGTCTCAACTCCTTGATTCTCCAAGGCACTTTGAAGGGCTAGTCCGTTAATGACCGTGGCTAACATGCCCATATGGTCTCCTTGAACGCGATCCATTCCTTGGCCAGCTCCCGAAAGCCCTCTAAATATGTTGCCCCCGCCAATAACAACGGCCACTTCAATGTT
>JAURPW010000099.1:0-5338 GCA_030836435.1 Flavobacteriaceae bacterium | reverse complement strand
TGTAGTCTTCGAAGTCTACGTAAAATTTGGGGAGATTGATGATTCCATATTTGTGTTCATCATCAACAATGGTCGCACTCTTGGCGTAGCTCTCCTCGAGCTCAACCACGTCGCGCACGATAGAGATCTCTTCGATGTTACCTGTGACCCGCTTAACCGTTAAGAAAACGGTGGTGCCTTTTGGCCCCTTAATCAGCTTAATGGCATCGTCTAGTCGCATGCCCGTAATTTCTACCGGTTCTCCCGATTCTTGACGCACCTTGGTGATCTCGTCGCCCACCTCAAGGGCTTTTGCGCGCCAAACTGGTCCGCCTGAAATGACCTCGGCGATAAAGGTGCCCTCTGGTTTTTTCTGTAAGCGCGCTCCGATTCCTTCAAATTTTCCAGACATAGAAATATCAAACACGTCTTTGTCAGAAGGAGCCATGTAATTGGTGTGCGGATCAAAGGTTTCAGCAACCGCGCCGATGAACGAAGAAAAGTAATCGTCTCGCTCTAGTTGATCTAGAAAACTATAGTAATCGTCAAGGGTCTTAAGCAGTTCTTTTCGGGCCTCTTCTTCGGCCTCTTTTACGATTTTAGCATCCACCTTTTCAACAGCCACCTCTAGCAATTTGGCCTGTTTCTCGATTTTAGCATCGTAGGCAGGCAGCAAATTCAGCGTAAGCTGATCTAGCCAGCGCTCTTCAAGCTGTTTTTTGGTCTGCACGAAGTCAAGGGCGTCGTAATCGACTCCTATTTCACGCGATTTAAACTTGATGGGGTTTGAAAGCACGTCTTGATAGAGCCCTTTTGACTCTTGAATGCGCGCTAACAGTGTTTCGTAAACAAGGTCGAAAAACTCGAGCTCTTTGTTCTTGAGTTGATCGTCGATGTCAAGCTTGTAGGCCTCAAATTTAGAAATATCTTCTACCAGAAAATAGCGCTTGAGTGGGTCTAAGCTCTCGATGAAGCGGTCAAATATCTCGGCTGAAAAGGCGTCATCCAATTCTTTGGGGCTATAGTGCCCCTTCTCTAAGACATAGGTGATCAGATCAATAAGAAGCTTGTCTTTATTGTCGGTCTGAAAATTATTCGATTCGGTGAAGCTGCACGAGGCAAAAGCGAAAACAAGGACAAAAAGCCCTAAAACCACATTCTTTTTCATACTACAAAGCAGTCTTTTAGCTTTCTAAGTTACTTAAAATGGCACGTGCAAACCCAATATTCTCGCTACATTTGGAATAAAATTAACAACTTGAAGAAACCCTTAATTCTCGTTTGTAACGACGACGGAATTACCGCTCCAGGTATTTTAAACCTCATCGAAAGCGTCAAAGACCTAGCCGATTTGGTGGTGGTCGCACCAGATAGCCCACAATCGGGCATGGGACACGCCATAACCATAGACAGTACACTAGAGGTCAATAAGGTGCAGCTAGACTCAAGTCTAGCAGCTATTCCGGCCTATTCTACCAGTGGTACTCCGGCCGACTGCGTAAAACTCGCCTTGCACGAGATTCTCGATATGAAGCCCGATTTGTGCATATCAGGCATCAACCACGGGGCCAACTCGTCTATCAATGTGATTTATTCAGGCACCATGAGTGCCGCCATAGAGGCGGGGGTAGAGGGCATTCCGGCCATCGGGTTCTCGCTACTCGATTTCTCGTGGAACGCCAATTTCAGTGCCTGCCACAGCGTGGTGCGCACCTTGGTATCCCAGGCCCTCGAAAAAGGCATACCCGAAGGCACCGTTCTCAATGTGAACATTCCGAAGACCGACGGAGCTCCCGTCAAAGGCATCAAGGTTTGCCGACAGGCGCGCGCCAATTGGAAAGAAAAATTCGACAAGCGCATCAGCCCCTCGGGTAAAGAATACTACTGGCTCACCGGAGATTTTGTGCTACTCGATCAAGGAGAAGACACTGACATAGCGGCTCTTGAGGCCGGATACGTCTCGGTCGTACCCACCCAGTTTGACCTAACCGCTTACCACAGCATGACCCATGTGAATTCATGGGATCTCAAACTGTAGAAGGCCCTTCGCTGCAGGTATACTGCAGTGGATTGCGCTATCTTTGAGACAGCTTTAAGTTCATCTCATTGAAATACTACCTCATAGCCGGTGAAGCCTCAGGCGACTTACACGCCTCTAACCTGATCAAGGCCCTTTCGACGATCGATTCAAAGGCCTCGTTTAGGGCAATGGGCGGTGACCTCATGCAGGCGAGTGGTGCGGTCTTGGATTTTCATTACAAGCACATGAGTTTTATGGGGTTTTTTGAGGTGATTCGACACCTCTTTACCATAAAAAAACGCCTTAGCGACTGCAAGTCTGAGATTCGTTCTTTTGAGCCCGACGCGCTGATTCTTATTGATTTTTCAGGCTTTAATCTGCGCATCGCCAAGTGGGCCAAGAAGGCCGGAATTCTGGTGCACTACTACATCGCTCCCCAGGTTTGGGCATCTAGACCCAGACGGGTTGAGGCCATTAAAGAAAACGTAGACCACCTCTACGTCACCCTCCCCTTTGAGCCCGAATTTTATGCAAAGCACCACTACAAGGTCAGTTTTGTTGGGCATCCGCTCTTAGACGCCTTAGCACAAACTACCCAAACCGCCGAAGCGTTTCGATTAGCACACAGCTTAGACGATCGCCCCATTATCGCCCTACTACCCGGAAGCCGAGCACAAGAGATCAGCCGCATTTTACCCACTATGTTGGCGGTCACTCATGCACTTAACAACTATCAGGTGCTAATCGCAGGAGCGCCCAGCCAAGACGCTGCGGCTTATGCTTCTTACACTAAAAAGGGCGTCCGAGTCATTTTTGGAGCCACTCAAGACCTCATCAAAGCCGCACATATAGCCCTTGTAACCAGTGGAACTGCAACGCTAGAAACGGCCCTGCTAAAAACACCGCAAGTGGTTTGCTATAAAACGAGCCCACTGACCTATGCCCTAGCGAAGAGACTGGTGAAGCTGAAATACATCTCATTAGTAAATCTCATTCTTGACAGGCCCTGCGTGACAGAGCTTATACAAGAAGAATGCACCCCAGAGAACCTAATAAAAGCCCTGAGACGCCTAGAAGAACCTGCCAATCGCCAGCGCATGCTCGAGCAGTATGACGAGCTCGAAAAACAGCTAGGCGAAAAAGGAGCTAGTCAGCGCGCCGCAACGGCCATCTATGAAAACACCCTTTTCGCTCATCAACAGGCTTCTCGCCTATCTCGTTAGCGGAATCTACTTCGCTGAAACCCTCAGCCCTTCACTCTACCTCTTACTGCTTGTTTTATGCATCTATGTGCTCAGCTGCTACCACAGCCGTTGGGTGTTTCAAGAGCTTTTTCTCGCGCTGGTTTGGACGCTGGTTGGCGCATACCTAATGCATGAAAGGCCCAAAGCGAGCGAATGGCCTGAGCTGGCCGTAGTTAAGGTTACCGATTACGGCGGAAGAAGCCCCAAGCGCCATCGCTTTCGCGCTGAAGGAATAGGAGGCTCCATTGTACTCTACACCAAAGATTCATTAGAAACCGGGGCCGTTTATGCGGCACGGCTTAAGCTTTTCGATTCGGTTTATAGCAGGTCGGCGACACGGGCCTTTGCGAACGACTACACCCTAATAGAGTCACCCAAAGGCCCCGCCCTAAGAGCGGCCATCGTTGAGCGATGGCGCAAGCTCGGCATTGGCGAGAAGCAGCTCGGATTTTTGGCCAATGTGATAGTGGGTGAGCGGGGCCTCATCTCTTCAAAGGTGAAAGCGCAATTCAGGCAACTTGGGGCCTCCCATGTACTCGCCATTTCGGGCTTGCATGTGGGGGTGCTTTACGCCCTGCTGAACGGATTGATCTTCTTACTGCCCCAGCCCTACCGCAGAATACTGCTGCTCATTTGCCTTTGGACCTATGCCTATGTGGCAGCATTTAGCCCATCAGTAGTGCGTGCCACCCTCATCTTTAGCCTCTACGCACTAGCCCTCTCTGCTCGCCGCATGCCCTCAAAGGCCCAACTCTTGGCCGTTTCAGCCTTTCTGAGCCTACTGATTCAGCCACAGTTACTCTTTGACATAGGCTTCTTGATGAGTTATTCGGCGGTGGCCGCCATCGTGGTCTGCCTAGAGCCGCTTAGGGCCTTTGAGCCCAAGCACAAATGGCTGCGCTACGGCTACTATTTAGTAGGGGTAAGTGTCGCTGCACAGCTCGGGGTAACTCCCATAGCGCTGGTCATTTTTAAGACCCTCTCTCCATGGTTTTTAGTGGGGTCGTTGGCCTTGGTTCCGCTTATGCCGCTGGTTTTGGGTGCAGGTCTTTTGGGGCTAACCTCTTCGGTTGCGGCTCAACTTTGTGAGCAGTTCATCAACCAACTGCTGCGGCTTGTAGATTACATGGCCCAACACCTATCTGAACCCCTTGTTATCGAGGGGTTTGACAAGACCGTTGCACTGCTGTATTACGGGCTATTTGCCCTTTTAATGTACGTCGCCCATCAGGCGCTTGATAAGCGGAGAGGCGATCAGCACCACTACCCCTGAAATCAGCGAATACTGCGCGATGAGCTGAAAGCCATCAGTGTAAAGCGTCAAGGTTTGAAGCGGATCGGCTGCATCCGAACCCGACTCGACCGAAAGTTTTTTGCCGATAAATCCGACCACCTGAAAGGCAAAGGCCGACGACAAGAACCACACCCCCATCATAAAGGCGACAATGCGCTTAGGAGAAAGCGAGGTGATTTTTGAGAGGCCCACCGGAGACATGAAAAGTTCTCCTACCGAGAGCAGCAGGTACATCACAAAGAGATAGCCAAAGGGCACTAGGCCCTCGGCGTTGGCACTGGCCCCAGAGAGGGCGAGCACATAAAAACTCAGTCCGGCAAAGAGCAATCCCAGCCCGAACTTATAAGGGGTTCTCGGGTTAAGCCCCCGCTTAGAGAGCCATGTCCACAGCATAGAGAGCGGAATGGCAAGCAGAATGATAAACATGGGGTTCAGCGAATTGGTCTGGGCGGCCGACATAAAGGTCAGCTCGACGTTGCGAGCCGAGAACAGGGTGATCACACTGCCCGAAAGCTCGTGGAAGCCCCAAAATATGGTCATAAAGAGCGTGATCATGATGGCCACTAGCAATTTTTTGCGCTCGTCTGGGGCCGCCTGAAATAAGATGTAGGCGAGGTAGCCCAAGATGAACACCCCTATTCCTTTAAAAATCAGGTTGACGATGGTGTCTTCGTTGTAAATAGGATTGTAAGCAGAAAGCAGCAAGGCGATGAGCGGAACAGAGAGCACGCTGAGCAGCGTAACCAGGCGCTCTTTGCTCAACCCGAATTGCTTCTGATCTAGGGTTGAGGCCTCCGGAGG
>JAURPW010000098.1:0-5835 GCA_030836435.1 Flavobacteriaceae bacterium | reverse complement strand
GATCCCTACATGCAGCCGTTGTACGACGCCTTGCGTGACATGATCGATCCAGAAAAGCTGCAGAACTATATTGAGACTGGAGTAATTCAAATAGCCCCTCTAGCGTTTATGCGCGGTAGAACCTTAGACGATGCTTTTGTAATACTCGATGAGGCCCAAAATACCACCCATGCTCAGATGAAGATGTTTTTAACGCGCATGGGTAAAAACGCGAAATTTTTATTAACCGGAGATCCGGGTCAAATTGATTTGCCTCGCCGGGTAATCTCTGGCCTAAAAGAAGCGCTTCTGGTGTTGAATAAAATCGAAGGTATATCTATAATTTATCTGGATGATAAAGATGTTATTCGTCACAGATTAGTGAAAAAAGTGATTGACGCGTACAAGAACATTGAACATCAAAACTGAGTAAACGCACATGTCTAACCACACTTTAATGCATACCGACTTTGCCTTTGAGGGCCAACGCTCGGTTTATAGAGGTAAAGTAAGAGAAGTATATGAGCTTGAGAATGACCTTCTGGTCATGGTTGCTACCGATAGGCTCTCTGCATTTGATGTGGTTATGCCCAAGGGTATTCCATTCAAGGGTCAAATTCTGAATCAAATAGCAACAAAGATGCTCAAGGCGACCTCCGACTTGGTTCCGAATTGGCTTATTGCTTCTCCGGATCCTAACGTTGCGATCGGAAAGGCCTGCGAGCCTATAAAAATTGAGATGGTTATACGCGGATACCTTGCTGGCCATGCTGCCCGTGAGTATGCCTTAGGTAAACGAGAATTATGTGGAGTAAAGCTTTCAGAGGGCTTAAAGGAGAACGATCGATTTGATACACCCCTAATTACCCCGGCGACAAAAGCAGAACAAGGCGAACACGACGAAGATATTTCAGTAGAAGGTATTTTAGATCGCGGAATCGTCAGCGAGGCCGATTACGCCATATTGGAAAAGTATACCCGTTTGCTTTTTGAAAAGGGAAGTCAAATGGCCAAAGCCTCGAATCTGATTCTGGTAGATACCAAGTACGAGTTCGGAAAGACTAAGGATGGTGAAATTGTACTTATAGATGAGGTGCACACCCCTGATTCTTCGCGCTATTTTTACGCGGATACCTATGAAGAGTTACAGCAGAAGGGTCTTGCTCAGCGGCAATTATCAAAAGAATTTGTACGGAGATGGCTTATTGAACAAGGTTTTCAAGGTAAAGAGGGTCAGCAACTTCCACAAATGAGCGACACCTATATAGAAGGCGTCTCAAAGCGCTATATTGAGCTGTATGAGGCTATACTTCAGGAGCCGTTTGTCAAAGCGGACACCTCGGACATCAATGAGCGCATAGCCCGAAATGTCAATCAGTTTTTGTCTACTTTTTGATCTTCTGGGTAATTCTTGCGTATTTTTTGCAGATTTCAAGTCTGAATCTATTTAATTCTCAGATAAATAGCTTTCTTTTGCAAAAGATTTTTAAATTATGAATGGAACAGTAAAATTTTTCAATGAAACCAAAGGTTTTGGTTTTATCACTAACGACGAAACAGGTGAAGACGTATTTGTACACGTAACTGCCTTGAGAGGTCTAACACTTAAAGAAGGCGATGCCGTTTCTTACTCGGAAGAGCAAGGAAAGAAAGGTCTTCAGGCTGCGAATATAGAATTGCTATAACATACCGAATTATATTTGCCAGAATCGAAAGCAGCTCATTGAGCTGCTTTTTTTTTGCTGTGCTGTGCACACTGTGGTTTTTTTTGAGAAGTGGAATTACCACTCACCTAAACGGTGATTGATGAGTCCCTAGAGGGGAAGCTTACAACAAGCACAACCACCAACTGTGCTGCGCACAGTTTGTCGCTTTTTTATTTTACAGCAGGTACGAGCAAGCTCAACCTGCTGTAAAATAAAAAACCACCGTGTTCGTAGAACACGGTGGTTGTGCTTGTTGTAGCGAGGGGGGGAATTGAACCCCCGACCTCAGGGTTATGAATCCTGCGCTCTAACCGCCTGAGCTACCTCGCCTCGCGGTTTCCAAAGTGGCTGCAAATATAAAGAGTAATTTTTTTTAATCTCTACTTTTTGATTAATTTGCTCAAATGCCTAAAGCTATACTATGAGCACTAAGAAGAAGTTTGAGATGGAATTCGTAATTCAGGCATCTCCGCAGTTACTCTACCAATATATATCAACGGCATCGGGTCTTTCAGAGTGGTATGCAGACAACGTGAATGCGCGAAGTGAGAAGTTTACATTTA
This sequence comes from Flavobacteriaceae bacterium, assembly GCA_030836435.1. GTDB lineage: Bacteria > Bacteroidota > Bacteroidia > Flavobacteriales > Flavobacteriaceae > UBA3478. The sequence continues at coordinate 3,587 of JAURPW010000098.1, read as the reverse complement.
TTTGGGACGGAAACGAAGAAGAGGCTATGCTCTTAAAGAAAAAGTCAGATCAATATGTGAGATTTCAATGGAGCCATTCAGAAAGTCCAGAGGAGTTTTTTGAGCTGAGAATTGTGGTTGATGAGATTACAAAAGATGTTTCCCTGTTTGTAATAGACTTCGCTGAAGAAGACGAAGTTGAGGAATCAAAAATGCTCTGGGACAATCAAATAGATGACCTGAAACACGTCTTAGGATCCGTTTAATAAGACCGTCTTAATGATTGTAAATAGTAATGGGAGTCTGATCCCTTTCGAACAGATTAACTTTTCCTTTTCTGATAGCTTATTGAGTAGCTCGGCTTTGATCGAGGAGCATTTACTATTCAGCGGATTGGAATGTGCCACTTTCGAGGAGCACTATTTTTCGATAATGGCTTCTATGCGTATTTTCAGACGGAGCATACCTATGGAGTACACTCCTGAATTTTTATTAGAAGAGATTCAAAAGACGATTAAAGCCAATGCAACATTGTCGAAATCATTGGTGTGCTTTTATTCTGGAATCGATGCCTCGACTCATCCGGTTTTCTACATCACCGTAAAACCGCTCAAACTCGATCACTTTCGTGCACAGACTGTAGAGGAGATAGATGTATTCAAAGACTTCTTTTGGCATTCGGATTACTTGAGCGGCATTCGGGTTAAGCCCCTTCCGGTTCAGGTGGTAGCTGGTGCCTATTGCACCGACCATGCTTACACCGATTGTTTGTTAATCAATGAGCGCAAAGAAATAGTCATGTCTTTGAATGGCTTTATCTTTTTGCGTTATGGAAACACCATAAAGACACCTGCCGAGAATTCAGGGGTTTACAGAGACGTTTTTAGGACGAGATTGATTGAGCAGATTAAGACTATAGATTCGTTCGATTTCGAGCAGTGCGCTTTAAATCCTTTTGATGTTCAGCGCGCAGATGAATGTGTAGTGATTAGTGCAGAAAAGGGGTTGTTCGCAGTCAACAACTACCGAAAAACAGCCTACCAAAAAGAGTGGATTCATTTAGTTGAGCAGAAGCTCAATGAGTTAATTTAAACGCGGATCGTCGGGGGTGTTTATCCATTCTTGATATTGAGCCCCCTGCAGTGATAACAGGACTTTCCAGAATGTTTTAGTAGGCTCTTTGAACAGTTCACTTAGTTTGAACTGGTCTACTACTATCCAACTGCCATCGGCAATCTCTTGTTCTAGTTGGGTGTAGGTCCATCCAGAATAGCCCATGAAAAAACGAATTTCAGTAGTAGTAAGTGCGTGCTGCTTTAACAGATCCATTGTTTTTTCAAAAGAGCCTCCCCAATAGAGTGTTTCGCTAATGCGCATGCCATCGTCTATTTTATCAGGTGCAGAATGCAGAAAATAAAGGTTTTCTGATTCTACTGGCCCACCATTGAATACGTTAAAATTCTGCTTCGTATGGCTAACGATATCACTCAGTTGAAAGGGGAGTGGTTTGTTGAGAATGAAACCAACCACGCCATCGGCGTTAACGTCTGTGATAAGAATGACACTTTTACCAAAATCTCGATCTGTTGTGAGATGGGGCTGGGCGATTAGAAGTTGTCCTTTACTGATCATTTCAATAAATTTAGACGGTGTAGTGCATAAAAAAAAGCGCCTTAGAGGCGCTTTCTACACTTAACAAAAATAGTGTATTAGTTTACTGCAGAAGATAGTTCAGCACCTGCCTTAAACTTAACCACATTTTTAGCTTTGATCTTAATAGTAGCTCCAGTCTGTGGGTTTCTTCCTTCTCTTGCGCTTCTCTTAGATACAGACCAAGATCCGAAACCTACTAAAGAAACTCTTCCTCCTTTTTTCAAAGAACCTTCAATATTGCCTAAGAAAGATTCTAATGCTTTTTTTGCAGCAGCTTTTGTGATACCGGCATCAGCAGCCATTGCATCGATTAATTCAGTTTTGTTCATAGTAAATTAATTTTAAGGGTTATTGTTTGATAACGCACTCAAATATAATCGTAAATCTCTGTAAATGGCCTAAGGACGGGGCTTAGCTGCTATTTTGTTGATAAGTTTAATGGTTTATTAACATTTAACCCCGGTATTTCACTGTTTTAGAGGGTTGAAAACATAAAAACAGGGGTTTTGAGCGAGTATCCGTTGAGGAAATCTTTGACGCTAATTGGCTTTTTAGACGGAAATTGCCACCTTAAAAGTTCAACAGAATCGTGTTTTAACCCTAAATAAACGCGAGACCCCTCAATCAATAAGTGATTCTTTTCGATGGTTTTGTTTGAAGCAAGACCCACCTCTAATAGTTTTATGACCGTCTCTTGACGGTCTTCTTTTATGAGCGCTTTCGCCCCAGGGTATGGACATAAACTTCTAATGAGATTGATAAATTCGCTAGCCGATAGGTCCAAGTCAATTTGTGTATTCTCTTTGGTGAGCTTCGGAGCTTGTTTTTCGGTTGGCTCTTCAGGCTGTTGTCGAGCGGTTAGCACACCCGTGCTAAGCCCTAAAACCGTTTCTTCAATGAGTGGACCTCCCATGAGCATGAGTTTGTCGTGAAGCGTTTGGGTGTTGTCGCTGGGTTCAATAGTGCAGGTTTGCTGAAGTAGTATGCCCCCCGTATCAATTCGATCGTCAATTAAAAAGGTAGTCAAACCCGTTAATTGTTCACCATTGCGTATTGCCCACTGAATAGGTGCAGCCCCTCTGTAAGCAGGAAGTAAAGAGGCGTGAAGGTTAAATGTGCCGAATGTTGTCTTCTTCCATATCGCTGCTGGAAGCATTCTGAAGGCCACTACAATGGCACAATCTACTTCAAGCGCTTCATAAGATTGAATAAATGCCTCGCTCTTTAGGTTGCTGGGTTGCATTACATTCAAGCCGTGTTTCAGCGCTGTTTCTTTCACTGCAGCGTATTTAATACTTTTTCCTCGACCGGCAGGTTTGTCTACTGCTGTAATGACGGCAACTATGCGGTACCCTTTCTTTACTAAAAACTCCAGTTGATGGGCGGCAAATTCAGGTGTGCCAAAGAAGGCGAGTTTTAGTGTTTTAGCGTTCATAGGGTGTGAAATTTTGCTTCGGCATTCAAGGCCAGCGTTCGATCTTCTACCAACGATTCTAGAGATTTGATGAGTTCTTGAGGTGAACACTCAAATGTAGCAAGACAATCGTTTATCGATCTAGGCGTTGAGCAGAAAGTGAGTAAGTCGGCTTCTGATGGGGTTTTGGGATCACAGTAGTCGCAAATTCCGCAAGCCTCGCTATGTTGCCCAAAATAGGTGCTTATATGCTGCATGGCACAGTTATCGGTGTCTAGGAGAAACTGTTGCATCGAATGTGCGCGTTCCTTTTTCAAGGACACATAGGGTCCGTGGTTCTTGATTAACAAATTGCGCACATACTGATCTTCTCTTGGTGTGGCCAAATTTATTTGAAAGAGATCATCGATTTTCTCAAGTTGTATCTTCTTTCGTCTAGCTGCAGATTCAGCCGCCTTTAGCAGGAGCGAAGAAGAAAAATTGAAGATAAAGCGCTCTGATTTTGCCTCATTTCGGGCCTTGCTTAGGCTCCTAAACAGCG
>JAURPW010000097.1:0-5712 GCA_030836435.1 Flavobacteriaceae bacterium | reverse complement strand
ACCGACCTTTCCCAAGGCCGAAGTCGCTGCGCTATGTCCAGAGTGAATTCCCTTTCCGGCGGCCTCGACGGCCACCAATTTCACTTGAGGTAGGTCGAGATAGTGGTAGTAGATTCCGGCGGCATTGCTTCCTCCGCCCACGCAGGCAATGACGTAGTCGGGAAGCTCTCGCCCTTCTTTTTCGAGAAGCTGGGCTCCGATTTCTTCAGAGATCACCGATTGAAAACGGGCAACCATATCTGGATAGGGGTGTGGTCCGACCACCGAGCCGATGATGTAATGGGTGTCTTCGGGGTTGTTGATCCAATCTCTAATGGCTTCGTTGGTCGCGTCTTTTAAGGTTTTACTTCCTGATTCTGCCGGGCGAACGGTGGCCCCCAGTAGTTTCATGCGTGCCACGTTAGGGGCCTGACGTTTGATGTCAAGAGCACCCATGTACACCACGCATTCTATACCCATTAGCGCGCAAACGGTGGCGGTGGCTACTCCGTGTTGGCCGGCCCCTGTTTCGGCAATAATTCGTTTTTTACCCAGCGCCTTAGCCAGTAAAATCTGACCGATGGTGTTGTTTATTTTGTGCGCTCCGGTGTGACAAAGATCTTCTCGTTTGAGGTAGATTTTTGTTTGGTATTTCTCCGATAAACGCGAGGCAAAAAAGAGCGGTGTAGGGCGTCCTACATAGTCTTTTAGCAGGGCCTTAAATTCGTGCTGAAACTCTGGTCTAGAGCTAATCTCTAGGTAAGTGTTGCGCAGTTCTTCGGTGTTAGGGTAGAGCATTTCAGGGATGAAAGCGCCTCCAAACTCTCCGTAAAATCCGTCAGAATCTACATGGTAACTTGTGGTTTTCATAGCGATTGAATTTGAGTGATGAAGTTAGCTAGTTTAGCGATGTCTTTTTGAGCGGGCTGGTGTTCGAACTTGCTATTGAGGTCTAGTCCGCCGCATTTTTCACTGGCTTCGCTCGCAAAGAATAGTTTTAGGTCGCTGAGTTGATCTGGACCGATTCCGCCACTGAGCAAAAACGGACGAGTACCTTGGTACGACGCTAAAAGCTTCCAGTTAAAGGTGTGACCGTTTCCGCCGGGCAACCGTCCGGCCGCATCGAATACAAAGAGATCGACACTTTCTAAATAGGCGTCCGTGCGGCTAAAGTCGAAATGTTCATCAATCGAGAAGGCCTTAAAGATCAGCCCGTCAAAGCGCTGTCTCAATTCGGCGAGCGCAGTAGCGCTTTCGTTGCCATGCAGTTGCACGCCGTCTAAATGGTACTTCTCAATCTGCGACATAAGCTCGTCAAGGCTAGCGTCTACGAAGACCCCTATGCGCTTGGCTTCTATGGCGATCTGTGCGGCAGTCTCTGCTGCGGTGCGATCGAGGTAGCGCGATGACTGCTCCCAGAAAATATGTCCGATATAGTCAACGCCTAAGGCGTCAATTGATTCGGACTGGTCGCGAACGCCGCACACCTTTATTTGTAGGGTTTTACTCATCGAAACAGTTGATTTATAACTCTTAATGTCTGGGCCGGATTATCTTCTTTCATGAGGTATTCTCCGATTAAAAAGCCCTTGAAACCGAGCTTGTAGAGTCGTTCTATTTGCGCTAATTCGCTTAGCCCACTTTCGGCCACCGCCACTTGGGTCTTGTGCATAAGCGGCAGCAACTCTTCGCCCAAACTTAAATTGACCTCAAAGGTTTTTAGGTTGCGGTGATTAACACCCAATAGGTCGATTAGGGGGGATTGTTTTTCGAGCAGCTCTTCTTTGTCGTGCACTTCTAGTAAGACCTCCAAGCCCAATTCATGGGCCAGCGCGCTGAGTTCGTCGATTTGATTTTTAGTCAGAACCGAGGCAATGAGAAGGATCACATCTGCTCCGTATGCCTTTGCTTCATAGACCTGATACGGATCGTAGATAAAGTCTTTGCGCAATAGCGGTTTCTCTGTGTGATTACGGGCCGTGATTAGGTCGTCTAGACTGCCTCCAAAAAACACGGTGTCGGTCAAGATTGAAAGCACCGCTGCCCCTCCGCTATCATAGGCAGACACCATCTCTTGCACCTTTGATTGGGTGTTGATAGCCGCCTTTGATGGAGACCTTCTCTTGTGCTCGGCTATGACGCCTCCGCCTGAGAGCGCCGCCTTTGCCGAATGGGTTTGTCGGTAGAAATATGAAAAGCTTTCTAGCGCCTTTACCGAGATCGCTTTCTTCTTGGCGGTCACCTCTACTACCTTTTGCTGCATTATTTGGTTTAATATGCTCATAGGGCAGCGACTTTTTTGAGTGTGTTAAACGCAGTTAGGGCCTTCTTTTCTTCAAGTGACTCGCTGGCTCGCTCAAGGGCGCGGTCTATAGTAAGTTCTTCAGCGGTGGAAATGGCCAAAGCGGCATTGGCGAGCACCACTTGATTTTGAGCAGGCGTTCCCTTTCCCTCGAGCACATTCATGAAGATCTGTGCGGAGGCCTCAATGTCAGTTCCGCCTGCAATGGCTCGAGCATTTAAGCGGTTAAATCCAAAGTCTGAGGGTTCAACTAGGCGCTCACCCTTTGGGCTTATCAATTTTGCTGCCGAGGTGAGCGATACTTCGTCGTATCCGTCTAACGCATGTACGATGGTGTAGCGCATGTCGGTCTGTTGAAATCGATAGGCGTAGAGGCGGGCCAGCTCTAAGCTAAAAACCCCCACGAGTTGTTTTTTGACCATTCCGGGGTTGACTAGAGGCCCCAGCATATTGAAAAAGGTTTTTACCCCCAAGGCCTTTCTAATCGGGGCTACAGCCTTCATGGCCGGATGAAATAACGGAGCGTGAAATACGCAAATATTCGCCTGGTCTAGGCAGCGCTTGAGCACCTCTGGATCAGGGGTAAAGCGGATGCCCAAATACTCCATCACATTGCTGCTTCCGCAGCTTGAGCTCACTCCGTAATTGCCGTGTTTGGCTACGGGTACGCCTGCTCCGGCCGTCACAAAAGAAGCCAAGGTAGAGATGTTAAAGGTGTCTTTTTGATCGCCCCCGGTTCCGCACAAATCAATGGGGTCAAAAGCTGAAACGTCAATAGCTACGCATAGCGACTGCAGGGCTTCTTGAAATCCGGTGAGCTCGTCTACCGTAATGCTGCGCATCATGAAAATGGTCATAAAGGAGGCCACCTGGTGGGAATCGTAGGCTCCTTCTGCAATTTCTATTAGCAGTTGGCGCGATTCTTCTCTGCTTAGGCTCTCGTGGGCGATTAGGCGGTTGAGTACGTGCTTCATGAGTCTATCCAATTCGTTAATAGCTGATATCCGTCTGGCGTGAGTACCGATTCAGGGTGGTACTGCACCCCGGTAAACGGAAGTGATTCGTGTGAAAACGACATGACGGTTCCGTGCTCATCTGTGGCGCTGACCATGAGCCCGGTGTTTTTAGATCCGGCCACCACCCAAGAGTGATAGCGCCCCACCTCAATTTGGGGGCCTAGCCCGCGGTAAATGGGCTGAGAGCTGTCTACCTTAATGCTTGAGCTCAATCCGTGATAGACCTCAGACAAGTTGATTAGCTTATCTCCGAACGATTCAGCGATGGCTTGATGACCCAAGCACACCCCTAGAACAGGAATGGGGTTGTCAAGGGTTTTGAGGTAGGCGATGGCCTCCATGAGCTTTCCGGCTTCAGATGGAATTCCGGGCCCCGGAGACAAGACGATGCGATCGTAAAGCTCCAATACCGATAGCTCAAACTGGTCGTTTCGGACGACCTCGACTGTGCAACCCATTTCTTTCAGGTAGTGCACGATGTTGTAGACAAAACTGTCGTAATTGTCGATCACTAAAATGCGCTGCTTTTTCATAGTTTTTCGGCCAATTCTAAGGCCTTTTGAAGGGCCCCTAATTTATTGTAGGTTTCTTGAAGCTCATTTTCGGGAGATGAAGAGGCTACAATGCCTGCCCCGGCCTGGTAGTAGAGCGTGTTTTGGTGACTGAGAAAAGACCGAATTAAAATGGCGTGGTTGTAGTTGTCGTTAAAGTCAAAGAATCCTATGGCTCCTCCGTAGTACCCTCTTCGAGTGGGTTCATAGCGATCAATCAATTTTAGTGCCATTGGTTTTGGGGCCCCACTTAAGGTTCCGGCCGGAAACGTATCTGCCATGAGCTGTAATGCCGACACATCTGGCTTTTTCTTGGCGATTACCTTAGAAACCAGATGAATCACGTGTGAAAAATACTGCACCTCTCTAAAGGTCTTTACCGATACTTCTTCAGCGTTTCTGCTCAAATCGTTACGAGCCAAATCAACGAGCATAACGTGTTCGGCATTCTCTTTGACGTCTTCAGACAACTTCTTGGCTAGCGCTGCGTCTTGTTCATCGTTTCCGGTGCGTTTGTAGGTTCCGGCTATAGGATGAATCTCCGCCATCGAATGCTGCACAATGAGTTGCGCCTCAGGCGACGATCCGAATAACTTGAAGTTGGTGTAGTCGAAGTAAAAAAGGTAGGGGCTTGGGTTTATAGAGCGCAAGGCACGGTATACATTAAACTCATCGCCTTTGAACTGCTGCTCGGTACGCCTTGAGAGTACGAGTTGAAAGACGTCTCCGCGCTGGCAGTGCTCTTTAGCCTTTACCACCAGTTCTTTAAAAGCTTCGTCACTCATGTTGTAGGCCGTATCGCCTACGTTGGTGTAGTCGTAGGTGGTAAAAGTAGCCTCTCTCAGCAGCTTCTCAATAACCTCTAGGTTGTTGCTCTTTTCGTCTTGGCTATGGCAAAATAGGTAGGCCTCGTTTTTAAAGTGATCGATAGCAATGATGTTCTGAAACAGCGTGTACTGCATTTCAGGCATATCAATACCCGGCTTGTCTAGATCGAAATCTACCTGCTCAAAATAACGCACTGCATCGTATTGGGTGTAGCCAAAGAGTCCGTTAGAGAGAAACTTGAAATCTGAAAGGTCTACCTCAAAGGAAGAAGTGAATTGCTGAATAGAGGCGATGAGGTCTTCGGTCTGTGCAATTGACTGAACCGCAGTTTGTCCATCGGGATAGGTGGCTTTAAAGGAAGATTGCTCTACGTTAAACGAGGCGATAGGGTTACAGCAGATGTACGAAAAGCTGTTTTCGCTGGTGTGGTAATCACTGCTTTCGAGCAGAAAACTGCCCTCAAACTGATCGCGCAACTTTAAGAAAATACTCACTGGAGTAAGTGTGTCGGCAACGATCTTTCTGTAGTGTGTATGAAGTTTAAAGGTCATGAGGTATAAATAAAAAAGCCTGTCGTGATGACAGGCTCTAAGATTATATAAATAAGCGTTGCATCACCGTCTGAATCTAGACAGCGACCACCACTTTGCAATAACAGTTGATTTTAACATGATGCCAAATATACAATTTGCCCTTAAAACAGCAAGCCAATTTTGACGGATTGCTTAAATGATTTCAATCATTACCGATGAGGGGACTCTCACCTTGGGCAGGTGCTGCGTGTAGTCTTCTGAAGATCGATATCCAAGGGCTAGAAAAGCCGTAACGTTTAAGTGTTGTTCACTTAATCCAAGAACCTCATTCGCCTTTACGGCATCAAACCCTTCTAGAGCGCAGCTGTCTACCTTCAGATCTGCCGCAGCTTGCAGGGCATTGCCCAAAGCAAGGTACATCTGTTTGTCGGCCCAATGTGCCTTTTGTTCGGTAGACCACGATCCGAAAAGATCTTTTAAAAAGCTTCCATACCCTTCTATTT
>JAURPW010000096.1:0-5075 GCA_030836435.1 Flavobacteriaceae bacterium | reverse complement strand
TGAATCCGGTCTATGTGCTTGGTTTGTTTATCAATTTCAAATTGTGCCGATAGCCGGTCTATGGCACCTAGGGCCTTAGACACCACACTAAGGCTAAGCTGTTTGTCATTAAGCGATTCTTCAGTGATCACAAGCCGATCTACAAACTGCAAAAAGAGCCGTTGATAGAACTTTAAGTGAAGGGTCTGATTCAGAAATACCAAGTCAGGATACGGAAGCCTGTTAGTCGTGCATTGCACTACCTGTTCATCTAGCATGTTCCATTTGAGCGCATTTAAGTCTGTAGAATGTTCAGCAGACGTATACGTCAATTCAAACTGTCGGGTCAAGGCCGACTGAATAGTACCGTGTTCAATATGCTCTTTGTAGCGGTAAAACTGCTCTGGATTAATCGCTAAAGAATGGGTAGCCAATTTTAAACTCTCATCGAAAGCCGATTTCAGATTGTAAACACTGAGTTCTACCTCCTCTAAATGCACTACCTCCAAGGTCTGTCCTGAGAGCTTTGGCACAAAAAAAGCAAGCCCTCCTATGCATAGGAGGGCCTTAAACTGGGCATTCATTAAAACCGTAGTTTTCCGGTCACTCTGAATTCCCCATCGGATTCAACCGTTGCACCGATTTCACCGCTTTTAAACCAACCCATTTCAAAGCGACGCTCAAGTGGTTTAATCTGTAGTTCATGTAATGTAGTTTCCATAATTTCTGATTTTCGATCAAAACTAGAATGAGGCAATGCACAAAGCTTGCAGTTAGTGAAAAACCTCTACGCATTGATTATTACTAAATACCCGCACCGATACATCGATCTCTAAATCGAATCGATCGTCGTAGAAATAGGTGCGCCTCGAACGATCGTATCCGATCTTGGCATCAAAATCTTTGAGTTGCTCGACCAAATGATAGACCAATCGTTCACTGATTCCTAAACGTCTAGAAAGTTCATACGGAGACCCTGTGCATTCAGAAAGAATGAGTCCGTGCAAGCGCTCAAGGCGCTTAAGATTTTTAATACTGTTCATGATGAGATAATTAGATTTTGGTCGAAACTATCTCACTATCAGTATTTTAAAAAAAGTTTATGAGCGGCTTTTATAAAATCCCACGCAAATTAAAAAGGCGAGATTTATTTGGCTTTAGAGGCATTCAATTTTCGATAGACCGCGTAAAAAACTACTGCAACAAGCAGGTATGGTAAGGCCATCAGGTATACGATTCCGTTGTTTATACCCTCTGCGACCGAGGTATCTGTGTTACTCTCTAGAACGGCTCTACACATAGCGCATTGGGCAGTTGATGAGCTTACTGAAAAGAGAGCTATAAGTCCAAAAAGAAGTTTAGTGCGCATAGTATGGAGAAATCATGAGGTAAACTACTACACCCGTCACAGCTACATATAGCCAAATAGGAAAGGTAAAGCGGGCTAATTTTTTATGTCGTTCATATTCTCCTAAAAAGGCCCTAAGGTAAGTGTGCAGAACAAAAGGGATAACCACTATAGATAAGGCTATATGACTGATGAGAATGGCATAGTAGAGGTAGCGAATAGCTCCTTCACCTCCAAAACGCGTAGTATCAGAGGTCATATGATAAGCCACATACATCACCAAGAAGGCGACTGAGAATACAATGGCAACATTCATTAATTGATTGTGAAGCTGACGATTACCCTTTTTTATTGCCCATAAAGCAGTAATCAAAAGCACTGCAGTGAGCCCGTTAATGGTAGCATAGATAGGCGGAAGAAAACTCAAGGGTTCGACATTGGGAAGGCGCACTCCAAAAAGAATGGCCACTACAATCGGAATGAGAGCCGAAATAATGTTTATACCTAGGCGTGCTTTTTTAGCTTCAATGGTTGGCATGCGTCTCTTCAATTAAACGGTTAATATCTTTGATAAGTAATGAAATCTGTTCTTCCTCCCCGTTTTCGTCTACCTTTTCTTCCGGAGTAATCGTTGCCCGGTAATAGATCAAGGGGTTGCCGTAATAGTCTATGCTTGATCTCAAGTAGCCTTTCGAGTCGATCAATGCAAACAAGCCAGAATGCTCAAAACCACCAGGGGCCTCGTCGTCTTCTTTGGCAATCATAAAAAACCCATCTCTAGCCAACCCATACACCTCTTCGACAGGGCCGTTGAGTAAATACCACTGATCCGAATCCGCATTGTATTTTTCTTTGTAAACTGCAAGCCGATCTACCGTGTCGTATCTAGGGTTAATCGATATAGATACAAACTGAACGTTTGGATCTTTTTTAAAGGTATCGGCTAACAGGCTCATATTTGAGCTCATTATAGGGCAGATAGTCGGACAGGTCGTGAAGAAAAAATCCACAACGGTTATCTTACCCATGAGGCTTTCAGCAGAAAAAGCGTTTCCGTTTTGATCGACAAAGTCAAAATTGGGAACTTTTCTAGGCCCATCTTCTCCCATAATATAGCTGAGTTTAGACTCAGGATACATGGCATCTTGGGTCATGGCCATGCGATTGATGTCTACGACTTGATCGCTTTTTAGCCTTTTGGCAATAGAGGGTATCACAATGGTTCCGAAGATCAAAACGATCGCCGAAATCCAAAGAATGGTCATCTTTCGCGAATGCTTATGGGTTGTTGGCATTGTTCTTTTTTAGGGCAAGACGGTATTCAGCAAGGATGATCTTCATGTCGTCTTCCATTTTATTATTTAACTCGGCAACCGAACGCATGTCGTAAGCGTATTTCAGCCCCTCATCTTCATCGTCATCACGACCTCTGAGAGCTGCCTCCTTATCAGAGATAAACACGTAGGGGCTCGAGAAATTGCTATCTAATGTATAGGGAGTTTGCAAGCCGTCGAACAACTCTCGGACCCTTTCATTAGAAACAAAAACCATTCGGTAACGAGACACATCGGTTATTGTTGCTAGTTCAGCCAAAACTTCATTCGCGACCTCTTCCTGATCGGGTGTGCTGATTAGCACGGTTTGAAAGTCTTCGAATTCAGAGAATCGTTTGTAAATTTTTTGATTGAAATTAAATAGGTAGCCCTTGTTTTCGCTTACGGCATTACCCAGAAAGATGATCAGACTAATTTTACCTTCAAGCTCAGCCGCAGCAGAGCCTTCAGGCCAGTCAATTCTAGGATTAAGTGTAGGCAATTTACCAAAGTTGGTCACCCCAGAGGCGAAGAACAAATAGACCACCAATGGCAGTATAAACAGCACACCCAAAACAACAGTCTTTTTCATAGCGCAAGCAATATGCAAAAATAAAAAAAGGCAACCACATTAGGGCTGCCTTTGTAAGCTGAGTGAAAAACCTTCAATACTTAAAAATCCCAAGTTAAGAAGGTCGTGTTGAAAATCTCATAAACATAGTTTGCCTCAAAAAGAAGTAGGGTTATGAGGTATACAATTAAGAAAACCGGTGTCCAAACCACTACCCTTCTAAGCGAAGAGCGCTCGTCTCTTAAGTGCATAAAATCCCATGCAATGTAGTAGGCTTTGACCAACGTAAGTATAATAAAAATCCAGTTCAGTAGCTTGGTCCCCATTAAGGTGCTTTGAACTAAAAAGGCAGGTTTAATGATACCCAGAATAACCTCTACGGCAGTTACCAAAGACAAGAACAACAATACGCCCCATATCTTTTGTTGGTTGTTCTTAAAGGTGACTAAGCCGCGAAATATCGAAAGTTTATGTTCGTGCGCCATGATTATACCAAATAGAAAAAGGTGAATACAAAGACCCAAACAAGGTCAACAAAGTGCCAGTAGAGCCCAACTTTTTCGATCATCTCGTAGTGCCCTCTTTTTTCATAGGTGCCTATAAGCACGTTAAAGAAGATGATCAAGTTAATGGCCACTCCTGAGAATACGTGAAAACCGTGAAAACCGGTTATAAAGAAGAAAAAGTCAGCAAAGAGTCGGCTTCCGTATTCATTGCGAATTAAGTTTGCCCCCTCTACTACTCTAACAGCGTCGTTTAATTTCTCAATGGCTTCGGCACGAGAAAGCACGGTCTTCTCTCCGTCTTCATTAATTGTCTCGGTGCGAATGGTCACCACTTCGTTAGCCAGAAAACCGCTTTTTACCTCATCTAAGCTATAGGTTGAAGGTTTTTCGCCACTCTCAAACCATATACCTCTAGACGACTCGTGATAGGTTTCAGTCTCTGTAGGGTCGATAAGAGCGATCGCATCTAGTGCTACACGCTCGCCGGTTTCGGCATTAACGAATTGAAGGATTCGCCCACCCTTGGTTTCGAGCGCTCCGTAATCGCCTTTAATAAAAGTGGCCCATTCCCAGGCCTGAGAACCTACAAAAATAGCTCCTCCAATAATGGTCAACAGCATGTAGATTACTACTTTCTTCTTATTCATGTGATGACCAGCGTCAACGGCTAGTACCATGGTGACCGAAGACATAATCAACACGAAGGTCATGAAGGCCACGTAGATCATCGGATAGTTTCCGTGAAAGAAAGGAACGTGGGTAAACACCTCATCGGCTATAGGCCAAGTTTCTATGAACTTGAAACGAGAGAATCCGTATGAGGCTAGAAAAGCCGAGAAGGTCAAGGCGTCTGAAACGATGAAAAACCACATCATGAGTTTTCCATAGCTCGCCTTTAAAGGCTTCTGTTCTCCGCCCCCCCAGAGGTTTTCTTCAGTGTGTTGTGAGATTGAAGTATCCATAAGTAGGTGTTAACTGCGCAAAGGTAACGGTTTGGTTGATTTTCAAAAATAGCTTTAAAGAATTACTTTACGAAATGCATAAATAACAGCAGATAGAGCCAAAGAATGCCCAAGAAGTGCCAAAAGGTCTCTCCCAGTTCAAAGCCCAGCATTTCTTCGGGTAAATAGCGCTCTTTCACGGTTTTGAATGCGAGAACTGACAAGACAATTAGGCCCGCAAATAGGTGTACCAAATGCACAAAGGCAATCAGAAACACATACGATATTTTGATGCTACTCGTTGGACCGGTGAAATAGTATCCGTCGGCTATCATTTCATTGAAACCCATGAACTGTAAAGCGACAAAAATCAATCCCAACAGAATAGTGAGAAGGACATAAGTCTTAGCCCGATTG
>JAURPW010000095.1:0-7437 GCA_030836435.1 Flavobacteriaceae bacterium | reverse complement strand
TAACTACCTATGGACCCATAGGCGTTTCAAGCACGAAAGAGCGAATAGCGCTGGGTGAATCAGGCCAGACTGCGCAGTTCAGCACCGAATTTATCGGCAAGCGCCTTGGCCTCTTCAGGGCTCTTTGCCTCGGTATAGATTCTAACGATCGGCTCTGTATTTGATTTTCTAAGATGCACCCAAGAGTCTTCAAAGTCAATCTTCACTCCGTCAATGCAGAGCGGAGACTGGTCGGCGTATTTTTCGGCTAGTTGGTCCAAAACCAATGACAGTTCAGCATCACTGAGCGCTAGGGTTAATTTTTCTTTAGCCATATAGTAAGAAGTGTAGGTGTTGCGCAGTGCAGACACCTTCAGTTCTCTTTCACTTAATAACATCAAAAACAAGGCTATTCCTAAGAGTGCGTCGCGACCGTAATGGTTCTCTGGATATATTATGCCACCATTACCCTCCCCTCCGATTACTGCTCCTACCTTTTTCATCTTTGAGACCACGTTCACTTCACCTACAGCCGAAGCGTAATAATCCACGTTGTATGTAAGAGCAAGGTCACGCAGGGCACGTGTTGAAGATAAATTTGAAACGCAAGCTCCGGGTGATTTGGAGAGAATGTAATCGGCGCAGGCCACCAAGGTATACTCTTCGCCAAACATAGCGCCGTTTTCATCGACAAGTGCTAAGCGATCGACATCGGGATCTACAGCTATTCCAAAATCGGCCCCCTCAACCCGCACAGCGTTCATCAAGGCTCCCAGATTTTTTTCTAAAGGTTCAGGATCGTGCGGAAATCTTCCGTGAGGTTCCGAAAACAGTTCTACGACTTCTACTCCGAAGGCTCTAAGTAGCGGAGGAACGGCCAATCCGCCAGTCGAATGAACGCTGTCAACGACCACTTTGAATTGTTTTGAACGCACCAACTCGGCATCCACCAAACGCAGACCTTTAATTTTTTCAATGTGTTTGCCTATGTAATCGGTGATTTTAAGGCGCCGACCAAGCTCGTTAACCGGGCTGTAATCAAATGCAAGTGCGTCTACGTATTGCAATAATTGCTTGCCGTCTTCTGCGCTAAAAAACTCTCCGTTTTCGTTAAGTAGTTTCAGGGCATTCCATTCAGAGGGGTTGTGGCTGGCTGTTATGATTATTCCGCCCTTAGCCTTCTCATTTGCGGTGGCAAATTCAACAGTAGGTGTTGTAGAAAGACCTAAATCGATCACCTCAAAACCTTGGGCTATCAAGGTCTGAATCACCAGCTCGTGCACCATCTCTCCTGAAATTCGGGCGTCTCGTCCTACTACAATCTTAGCAGATTGGGTGTCTTTCAGGCGTTCTTTTATCATTTGACCGTATGCAGAGGTAAACTTTACCAGGTCTAAAGGGGTGAGATTTTCTCCAGGCACTCCTCCAATGGTACCTCTAAGTCCAGAAATCGATTTTATTAATGTCATAATTTGAATGAAGCTTCTTCAAAGATACCTTAGTTTTCACTTATTTTAGGAACCCAAAAACCTTCGCATGAAACGCATTTTACTCTCTATTTTATCGATAACCATGTTGATGGGCTGCAATCAAAGTGGCACAACACCTGACTCGGGCTATTACCAAAATGGAGCCGTAGTAAGCTCACGCGTAGAGGCCTCTGAAATTGGAGCACAGATTTTGAAAGAGGGCGGCAATGCGTTTGATGCCATGATTGCCACCGAGTTAGCCCTTGCAGTGGCCTATCCGTTTGCCGGAAACATCACGGGCGGAGGCTTTATGGTTTTTAGAAAAGCCGACAGAACCGTTGGAAGTTTAGATTACAGAGAAACGGCACCATTATCAGCCAAAGCCGACTTCTTTTTAGACTCGAATGGCCAGGTGATTGCAGGTAAGAGCACACTTGGGGCCAATGCCATTGGCGTACCGGGAACCGTCGCCGGGTTATTTGCCGTTTACGACTCGTTGGCCACTATGCCCTTTGAACGACTCATTCAACCCGCAATTGATCTTGCTAAAAAGGGTGTTGTGGTCACCGAAAACCAATCGAAACGATTAGCTTTTTACGATTCACTATTTACCCTAGTCAATGGGCGGGTTCTCTCACGCTTCTCTGGAGTTAAAGCCGGAGACACCATAAAGCACCTCGAACTTGCAAAGACACTCGAATCGATAAGAGATCAACGCAGGGTAGCTTTTTACGAAGGTGAACTAGCCGAAAAGATGGTCTCTTTTATTCAAGACAATGGCGGAGTCATTACACTTAACGACCTTAAAGCATATCGCGCGGTTTGGAGAGAGCCTGTTCGAATTTCCTTTAAAGACTTCGATCTTATATCTATGGGGCCTCCTAGCAGTGGTGGAGTAACCATGAAGCAGATTTTTGGCATGATTGACCCCTATTTAACCGAAGAAATCCAGCTCGACAGTGAAGCGTACATACATTTACTGACCGAAGCATTTAAAAGGGCTTATGCCGATAGAAATCACTTTCTTGGGGATCCTGACTTTGTTTCTATCCCTGAGGATTCTATTACAGAAAACACCTATTTAGCTCGGCGCATGAAGTCGTTTAATCCTGAGCAGGCAACGCCCTCTGAAGCTATCGGACACGGAGGACTGCGTCAGCCAGAATCTGAAGAAACCACCCATTACTCCATTGTCGATTCTTTCGGTAATGCCGTATCAGTGACGACCACTCTCAATGGAGGGTACGGTTCTAAGCTTTATCACGAAGAACTCGGGTTTTTCTACAATAACGAGATGGACGATTTTAGCTCGAAACCGGGAGTACCTAATATGTTTGGGTTAGTTGGATCGGCCGCAAATGAAATTGCTCCGGGAAAAAGGATGCTGAGCAGTATGACCCCTACCATTGTAGAGAAAAACGGAAACTTGCATATAGTCTTGGGTACGCCTGGTGGGTCAACCATCATAACGGCTGTGGCTCAAACTTTTTTAAGAGCGGCCTACTTTGACCGGCCTATGCAAGAATCAGTCGATGCCCCTCGTTTTCACCACCAATGGAAACCCGATCGCCTTATTCTCGAACCGAGTCGATTTGATGAGCAACTCATAAAAAGTCTTCAACAACGCGGACACCAAATTTCAGAAGAAACCAATAGAATCATTGGCAAGGTGAACGCCATTAAGGTACACCCCTTACACGGCTTAGAGATTGGAGCTGATTCGAGAGGCGATGAGGCTGCCGCAGGCTTTTAACAGCTTGCTAAGCTTCTTTTAGTTTTTTAGAAGATAGCCGCTCTTTGAGTTCGCGCATTGAGTCTTTAAGTTCGGTCAGTAACTGTAGACTTTGGTCCTGTTCAATTACAAAGGTGATCTTACTGCTCACTTCCCAAAGTTCTTGAATTTGAAAAGCGTGAATTTCATAGGAGTCGTAATTGGGGTTTAACGAAACCAATGAAAGCTTATTGCTGTTTGGCTTTAATTCAATTTTTTTCACCATCACACTATCTTCTAGTACCACCACGTAAATCTTTGAATTGCGCAAAGCATTAAATGAATCCACTGCTCTAGCCAAGACCCAGTCACCTGGATTCAAGGCCGGAAGCATGCTTTCCCCTTCGACCTGAAAGCCCCGGTAGGTGGCATTTCGAAATTCTTTTAGAGGAAGGTCAAATGCGGGAAGCTTCTCATACCAACTTCTATCCATGATGTGCTGAGGATAGCCCGCAGCTGCTTTTACCTCCACCAGTAGCACATTTTCTTTATCTTCAGAGTTAACCGTTATCACCTTTGGAACCAAAGAGGGTTTATCAGTGGTTAAGCGCATAAGATCGTTCGATTCAAATAGCCAAGAGGGATTAATTTGATGATCCTCAAATAGTTTGGCTACCACAAATCCAGGAACCTTGGTTTTTCCGCGCTCTATATCGGCAGTTGAACCCGATAGCCCCAAGTATTCACCAAATTCGGATTGAGTGTAACCCAATTCTTTTCTAAGCAAAGAAAAACGTTGTGCTGTGTTTAGTGTACTCATGCGCTAAAAGTAAGGATTATTTCCTAATAGAATAGGAAATATTCCAATGTATATGGTGTATTTTTGAGCTCAAATAAATTGCAGTGTCTGAAATAGTCATTAACAACGCTAGAACCCATAACCTAAAGGGTGTTTCTCTGGCTATTCCTCGCGAAAAATTAGTGGTAATCACTGGCTTATCTGGCAGTGGTAAATCATCGCTCGCTTTCGACACTATCTATGCAGAAGGTCAGCGTCGTTATATAGAGACATTCTCGGCTTATGCCCGGCAGTTTTTAGGCAACCTTGAGCGACCAGACGTGGATTCTATTGAAGGGCTCTCTCCGGTCATCGCTATTGAGCAAAAAACTACCTCTAGGTCTCCCCGTTCGACGGTGGGCACAATCACCGAGATCTACGATTTTTTAAGACTGCTTTACGCTCGTGCCTCAGAAGCCTATTCACCGGCAACCGGAAAGCGAATGGTTAGCTACAGCAGTGACGAAATTATCTCCTTGATTAACAAACAGTTCAACGGAAAGCAAATCACGCTATTAGCGCCGCTAATCAGGTCTAGAAAAGGTCATTATCGCGAGTTGTTTGAAACCATTCAGAAACAGGGTTTTTTAAGAGTTCGTGTAGACGGCGAGATACGGTCTATAGAGCCGGGTTTAAAACTTGATCGCTATAAAATTCACGATATTGAGGTAGTAATCGATCGCCTCAATATTGATGCAGAGAGTGACATTAAACGGTTGCGACAAAGTGTGGAGTTGGCCTTAAAAAGAGGAAATTCAGTGCTTATGGTGGCCACTGAAAATGAAGCAATCCACTACTTTAGCTCGGCCTTAATGTGCCCTGAGTCTGGTGTTTCTCTCGACCTGCCCGAACCCAACAGCTTCTCATTTAATTCGCCCAAGGGAATGTGCCCTTCATGCAAGGGCTTAGGGCAAGTCAAAGAATTAGACTTAAAAAAAGTATTTGTCGACGAATCGCTGTCTATAAGAAAGGGGGCGATAGCTCCACTAGGTACATTTAAAAAATCCTGGGCCTTTACCCAAATCGAGCACATAGGGCAGCTGTATGGGTTTACGCTAGACAGTCCGTTGAAATCTCTATCTGAAGAAGCGCGACTGGTCCTTATTAAAGGAATAAAAGAGCGCGTGGTCATCCCTTCAAAATCACTAGGCGTTTCTAGAGAGTACGCTATTGATTATGAGGGTATTGAGAAATTTATTCTTCATCAATACAACGACTCAGGTTCGTCCAATATTAAGAGATGGGCGGCTGATTTTTTAACCGATTCACTCTGCGCAAACTGCAACGGGACACGATTAAAACCAGAAGCTGAATTTTTTAAAATTGACGGACAGACCCTCTCGACCTTAGTGAATTATTCGATTGACGAGTTGCTTCATTTTTTCAAAGAGATTGAAAAGCGTTTAGATACGACTAAGGCGCTAATTGCCGCGGAGGTACTCAAAGAAATAAGAGCGCGTCTGTCGTTTCTAGAAAATGTGGGGCTCAACTATTTAACCTTAAACCGAAGTGCGAAATCCTTGTCAGGCGGAGAAGCACAGCGCATTCGATTAGCCACTCAAATAGGCTCTCAATTGGTCGGAGTGCTTTACATCTTAGACGAACCGAGCATAGGCCTTCACCAGCGAGACAACATGCGTCTTATTCAAGCCTTAGAAGAACTGAGAGATCTTGGCAATTCTGTATTGGTGGTCGAACACGACCGCGACATGATTCAGTCGGCCGACCATGTCATCGACATTGGTCCTGGGGCGGGAAGGCATGGAGGTCAAATCGTTTTCGAGGGCACCCCTGAGTACATGAAAAACCAAAACACGCTTACCGCGGCCTATCTGCAGCAAACCAAGGGCATTCCCACTCCGCTAAAGAGAAGAAAAGGGTCGAAAAAATACATCGAACTAGCAGGATGCACTGGAAATAACCTTAAACAAGTTGACCTCAAAATACCGCTCGGTACGCTTACCCTAATCACAGGGGTTTCGGGCAGCGGAAAGTCTTCGCTCATCAATGAGACCCTCTATCCTATTCTGAATAATTATTATTTTAACGGTGTTCAGAATCCCTTACCGTATAAGGGCGTTAAAGGCCTTGAGCATTGCGATAAGGTTATAGATGTCAATCAGTCTGCGATCGGAAGAACGCCGCGCTCCAATCCGGCCACCTACACCGGAGTGTTTTCAGAAATTCGGACGCTGTTTGCTAAAACCACTGAAGCCGTCATTAGAGGATATAAACCTGGGCGTTTTAGTTTCAATGTTTCAGGAGGCCGATGCGAAACATGCGGAGGTGGCGGTCAAAAAGTAATCGAAATGAATTTTCTACCCGATGTACTGGTTGATTGCGAGACCTGTCGTGGCAAGCGCTTTAACCGCGAAACATTGGAAATTAGATATAAAGGAAAGAACATCTCTGACGTATTAGAGATGACCATAGAAGAGGCCTCTGGATTTTTTGAGGCTATACCTAAGATTCACCGCATTTTAAAAACGCTGAATATGGTGGGGCTTGGATACATAACACTCGGACAGTCTTCAACTACCTTGTCAGGAGGAGAAGCTCAGCGCGTTAAATTGGCAACCGAACTCGCCAAAAGAGATACTGGTAATACCTTGTATATTTTGGACGAACCGACGACCGGATTGCATTTTGAAGACGTGCGCATACTGCTTGATGTATTGAACAAGTTGGTCGATAAGGGTAATACTGTTATCGTAATCGAACACAATTTGGACGTCATTCGTCAGGCAGATTACATTATCGACATAGGTCCAGAAGGAGGTCAATCGGGCGGAACCATTGTTGCACAAGGTACACCTGAACAAATTTTAACATCTTCTGAGAGTTTGACTGCGGCATTCTTAAAAAATGAATTAGATTCGTTTAAATCGCTTAAACTATCATGATTTCGCATTCAGCAAAAACGTGGAACGACATTAAATCCAATGATTCTTGGGCCCTTTTCAAGATCATGGGAGAATTTGTGGAGGGCTATGACCGAATGGCCAAGATTGGCCCTTGTGTTTCTATATTCGGTTCTGCACGAACAACTGAAGATCATCACTCTTTTGAATTAACAGTGGAGATCGCGCGTAAATTGGCGCTTCAAGGTTTTGGTATCATCACTGGTGGAGGCCCTGGAATCATGAAAGCAGCGAACCAGGGGGCCCAAGAAGCCAAGGGTATTTCGGTGGGGTTGAACATCAAACTTCCGTTTGAGCAGCATCCAAATGAATACATCGATATAGATAAGAGTTTGTATTTCGACTACTTTTTCGTTCGAAAAGTTATGTTTGTTAAATACGCTCAAGGATTTGTTGTCCTACCGGGTGGATTTGGAACATTAGATGAGTTGTTTGAAGCTTTAACCTTAATTCAAACATTAAAAATAGATAAATTCCCAGTAGTGCTAGTTGGAAGCTCATTTTGGAGTGGACTGATGG
>JAURPW010000094.1:0-4189 GCA_030836435.1 Flavobacteriaceae bacterium | reverse complement strand
TAACCCTGCATTTATGCTCGCTCAGGCACTCGCCTCTATGAAAGACGAACGCGGAAGAGTACTGATCAAGGGCTTCTACGACAACGTGAATATATCAGCGGCTGATAAGGCTATTCTAGACGCCGTTCCTGATGACGAACAGGCGATCAAAGAACGGCTTGGTTTTGCCACGGCTGACGCTGTGGGCCGCACCTATCAAGAGAGCATTCAGTATCCCTCACTCAACATTCGCGGGCTGCGTTCGGCCTGGGTGGGTGATGAGGTGCGCACTATTGTTCCGGCTACAGCTCTGGCTGAAATAGATATTCGCCTAGTGCCTGAGGTAAATCCTGAGCGCTTGATCAACCTGGTTCGGGCTCATCTAGAGTCTCAAGGGTTCTTGGTGTTAGATAGAGAGCCGACTCAAGAAGAGCGCATGGCTCACTCAAAGATCATGCGCATGCAGTCGAGCATATCGTATCAGGCCTTTAGAACCCCCTTTGACGCTGAAGTCTCGGTTTGGCTTTCGAACATCATGAAAAAGACCTTTTCAGAGCCTTTGGTTTCGGTGCGCATGTCTGGCGGATCTATACCCATCTCTCCCTTTGTTGACGGATTGGGCATTGATGCGGTGACGATTCCGACCGTAAATGCGGACAACAATCAGCACAGCCCGAACGAAAATCTGCGCGCTCAGAATTTAAAAGACGGATTGCGCACGCTGATCGCCGTGCTTAGCGCGGAGAGTTACTAGGCTTTTTAGGCTGTTGCACCCTGAAGTATTCGCGATCTAGCGCCTTATTGTGTATGCTGTCCCAGCTACTGTAATGGCGCTGGTCTGCGAGCTCGGCGGTGCTTACTCCCCAAAGCGCACTCTTGATCTTGATCTCCTCTGTGGTGAGGTTGGGCTCTAGGGTTTGGGCGTGGTATCCGGTGTAAAAGAAATAAGAAAGTCCATTCAGGCCTTTTGTCGCGTCTTGAACGAACAAAGAGGCCATTCGGTGGTCAGAGTGATCGCCGGGGTTTCGTTTTTGATCGGCATCTGGCAAATGCATTTCAAGGGTGTCGGTCTTGTGAATCGAGCTGATTAGTGTTTTGAGCGTGCCAATGAGGGTCTCTTTATTGCTGTAGGTCGAACGCCCGTCTATAGAGGCGAGATCAACGATCTTTCGGTTATAGAGTTTTTCTAAACTTTTGTTTTGATTGGCGCTGAAGCCCGATCCGTCTCCGTTTCCGTCAGGCAGGCGCATAAAGTAAACCGAGAGATGCTTGTAGGCGTATTTTAAGAGAAATTGATTGTTGATCTTAATCCACTCGCGCTGCATCTCGTCTCCGTAAAACGTTCCACTGTTAGTGGCGTTTACCATGAATCGGGCGGCCGCAAGGGCCGAAGACTCGCGGGCCTTATAATAGGCATCGTTGCCCATTTTATGACCGGCGTCTCCTGCAGTCAAGTGTAGAATCACGGTGTGGTCTTTGGCGTTTTGAGCACTTTCAAAGGCTTTAATGCCCATAAATAGCTGCCAATCGTCTTGGTGAGCCGCCACGAAAACACGAGTCGTTTGCGCAGGGCTAAGCAGTGTAACCAAAAAAAAGGCCAGAGAAAAAAGGGGGAGCTGTTTCATACTATAAAGATATGAACTCTTTGTCTGAGCGGGTTTTTGGCTAAAAAATAAAAAAGGATCTCATTTTAGATATAATGCGCATTTTTATTTAAACCATTGTTAATCAATTGATTATTTTTACGTTTTACAGTTGAACGTAATAATTGTTTTTAAAGCCAATAATGGTGCTATAATTTCCGTAGGTATTTTCGTTTGAAATCAGCTAAGAACCATGAGTAAACCGCTTAACAAGTACAGCCAGGCCGTAAGCCAAGATCCGACTCAACCGGCGGCCCAAGCTATGCTGCACGCCATAGGGCTTACCAAAGAAGACTTTAAAAAGCCTTTTGTCGGAATAGCCAGCACAGGCTATGAAGGCAACCCCTGCAACATGCACCTCAACGATTTGTCGGTCGACATCAAAAAGGGCATGCTTGATGCAGACCTAGTGGGGCTCATTTTCAATACTATTGGCGTAAGCGACGGCATTTCGATGGGTACTCCCGGAATGCGTTTTTCACTTCCGTCTCGCGATGTGATTGCTGATTCAATTGAAACCGTGGTGCAGGCCATGTCGTACGACGCCGTGGTTCCGGTGGTCGGATGCGACAAGAACATGCCCGGAGCACTAATGGCCATGCTGCGCCTCAACCGCCCGAGCATAATGGTATACGGAGGCACTATCGCATCGGGATGCCACAAGAATAAAAAGCTAGACGTAGTTTCGGCCTTTGAAGCCTGGGGCGAAAAAGTAGCTGGAAAAATAGACGAAGCCGAATTCAACGCCGTAGTTGAAAACGCTTGCCCAGGAGCAGGAGCTTGCGGCGGAATGTACACCGCCAACACCATGGCCTCTTCTATCGAGGCGCTGGGAATGGCCTTGCCGTACAACTCATCGAATCCGGCCACCACACAAGACAAGATAGACGAGTGCTATAAGGTAGGGGCGGCCATGAAAATATTGCTAGAGCGCGACCTCAAGCCAAAAGATATTGTAACGCGCAAGTCACTTGAAAACGCCATACGCCTTATTGCGGTGCTTGGAGGATCGACCAATGCCGTACTGCACTTCTTGGCTATCGCCAAGGCGGCCGAGATCGACTTCACGCTTGACGACTTTCAAAAACTCATGGACAAGACGCCATTTTTGGCCGATCTGAAGCCTTCAGGTAAGTACCTGATGGAAGACTTGCATCGTGTAGGAGGAGTTCCGGCGGTCTTGAAGTTCATGCTCGAAAACGATATGCTGCACGGTGACTGTATGACCGTGACCGGTAAGACCATAGCCGAAAACCTAGCCGACCTAGACGGTTTACAAGAGGGCCAAGACGTGATCTATCCGATCGATAAACCTATAAAGGCCTCTGGGCACATTCGCATTCTAAAGGGCAACCTAGCTCCTGAGGGTTCTGTGGCCAAGATCACCGGAAAAGAAGGGTTACAGTTTAAGGGCCCCGCACGCGTGTTCGAGGGCGAGTACGCCGCTAACGACGGCATTAGAAACGGAGAGGTAAAACCCGGAGACGTGGTGGTTATTCGCTACGAAGGCCCCAAGGGAGGCCCCGGAATGCCCGAGATGCTTAAGCCCACAGCGGCCATCATGGGCGCCGGACTCGGAAAAGAAGTGGCCCTAATCACCGACGGACGCTTCTCAGGGGGCACACACGGCTTTGTGGTCGGCCACATTGTACCCGAGGCCCAAGAAGGCGGGCCCATTGCCCTAGTTCAAGACGGAGACATCATCGAAATCAACGCCGAAACCAACACACTTAGCGTTCATGTGAGCGAAGAGGAAATGGCCGAGCGTGCCAAGAAATGGACCCGACCCGAATACAAATTCAAAAGTGGAATTCTTTATAAATACATCAAAAACGTGTCTACAGCCTCCAAAGGTTGCGTGACCGATGATCTCTAATCATGTCAGAAAAATTACACATCAGCGGAGCCGAAGCGGTTATTCGATGCTTGCTTGCAGAAGGGGTTGACCTGATTTATGGCTACCCTGGAGGGGCCATAATGCCGGTTTACGACGAGCTGTATAAATTTCAAGATCAACTTAATCACGTGCTCACCCGCCACGAACAAGGGGCAACTCACGCCGCTCAGGGCTATGCCCGCACTTCGGGTAAGGTCGGAGTGGCCATCGCCACATCGGGCCCAGGAGCCACTAACCTCATCACGGGCATAGCCGATGCACAGATCGACTCTACTCCCTTAGTATGTATCACCGGCCAGGTGGCTTCGCATCTGTTGGGTTCTGACGCTTTTCAAGAGACCGACATCATTGGTATTTCTACCCCGGTGACCAAGTGGAACTATCAAATCACCGACGCCGAGGAGATTCCTGAAATCATGGCTAAGGCCTTCTATATTGCCCGATCGGGAAGACCCGGCCCGGTGCTCATAGACATCACCAAAGATGCCCAGTTCGCCAAATTTGATTACAGCTACAAGAAATGCACCGGTGTGCGCAGCTACAAGCCGGTTCCGACCCTAGATCACGATCAAGTGAAGGCGGCGGCCGAGGCCATTAATGGGGCGAAGAAGCCGCTGATTGTATGGGGCCAAGGGGTCATTTTGGGGCAGGCCGAGGCCGCCTTCAAGGC
>JAURPW010000093.1:0-5004 GCA_030836435.1 Flavobacteriaceae bacterium | reverse complement strand
TGCCAGTACGAAGTTGGCAAAGACCGGTCCTTTCTTTACGTCAAACCGCTGCTCATTCATGTTGTAAATGACCGTTCCGATCACATCAGCCGGAAGCAAGTCGGGTGTAAATTGAATACGGCTAAAGCTCGCTTTAACCGCCTGGGCCAGCGAATTAATGGCTAGGGTTTTAGCTAATCCGGGCACCCCTTCAAGCAGAATATGCCCCTTAGCCAGCAGCCCGATGAGCAAACTGTCGACCATGTGTTTTTGACCAACCACCCTTTTAGACAGCTCGTTTCTTAGCACACTGATAAACGCACTTTCTTGTGCAATTTTCTCGTTCAAAGCAGTTATATCCACGTCGTTTGGTTTTATAGCACGTTTTTAGTGGGCGCAAATTGATAATTCTATTCAGATATCCTTGTTAATTATTGGTTAAAAAAGCCGGATTTATAGGGGTTTGAGCCTTATTCAGACGCCTAGAAAGTTGTAAATTCAACCAAAAGTTTTTTTCATGCACTATTCAGAGATTATTGCGGGTACAATGACGTGGGGGAAATGGGGTAAAGCGCTCGACATAAAACAAATGGCAGAGCGAATCGAAGCTTCGGTCTCTTTGGGAATTACCTCATTTGATCATGCAGACATATACGGAGACTACACTACTGAGGCTGAGTTTGGAGCCGCTTTTGAACAAAGTGGTGTTGACCGCGCTTCTGTTCAGTTTATTACCAAATGCGGCATTCAGATGACTCGTGGACGCGATCACCAGGTAAAACACTACCAATACGACTACGATTATATTATTTCATCGGTTGAGCAAAGCCTTGAAAAGCTGCGCACGCCTTACGTCGACGCTCTCCTATTGCACCGACCTAGCCCGCTTATGGTTCCTAAAGAAATCGGAAGGGCCGTCGCCTCGCTTTTAGAGCGCAAGCTGATCCGTTCATTCGGACTATCGAATTTTCTGCCCCATCAGGTAGACACCATTAGGCGTTTTACGCCTGTTCAAGTCAATCAAGTGCAGTTCTCTCTGAGCCACACCGAGGTCATGTATGACGGAACACTAGATCAGGCCCTCTCACAAGCGATCGTTCCTATGGCATGGAAGCCGCTGGGCGAGTTATTTGATGCGAACGATGAACGCACACAACGCATTGCTAAGGCTGCTGAGCCTCTCTGTAAGAAATACGACCTCAGTTTGGCAGGGCTCGCGATAGCCTTTCTCAAAAGGCATCCTTCGGGAGTGCTGCCCGTTGTGGGCACTACGGATACCGACAGGCTCGCCGCACTAACTAAAGGAGCCTCTGTAGCATTGGAGCTTGAAGATTGGTTCATACTGCTAGAGGCCAGTCAAGGAAGAAGGGTTCCTTAAGCCATGATTAATAAACGCTTGTTAATAAAGAACCTGCTCGCTCACAACGACGAGAACAGTTTCTACGACAAAAAGCGATTTATTTCTATCTCTGAAAAGGAGGGAAAGGCTAAGTTTTTAAAACACGTATGTGCACTTGCCAATAGCAATCCTAAGAACAATTCATTCATTGTCATCGGCGTTGAAGATCGAGATAACGCCATTGTCGGAGTAGATTTCTTTGACGACAGCAAGATTCAGAATTTGGTCAACGCTTATTTAGACAATCCGCCCATTGTTTCATACGAGAACATCCCCTTTCCGCATCTTCCTGAAAATAAAGTAGTTGGTTTAGTTACTATACGTTCTATTGGCAAGCTCTGTGCCCTTAGGAAGAACATTTGGAAGTATTACGGCGGATCGGTTTTTTACAGAGACGGCAGCATTAGTATGCCCAAGACCTTCAAGTCAGACCTTGTTGACATCAACTCGGGCGTCGTTACCGACCTAGAAAAGCAGTCTGAAAACAATATTCAACTCACCCTAGACGGGGTCATTGACTTTATTAAAAATAGACATCCCGATCTACCTAGTTTTTACAAGGTGTTTAAAGAGCAATTTGTCGTCTGTTGGGCTGGGCAACTAAAAAAAATTAAAGGAAAAGAGTACTTCTCTAGGGTCGATATCGAGTTGATTAACGAGCAAGTGCGGCTGTTTTTTTCGGCTTTAGATGAGGTAGAAATTCAGGTGACCGAAGATTCTTTTAGCCTGTTGGAATACGTGTATTTGGGGCTAGGAGTCAAAAAATACTACCCTCTTGAAAAACTGGTTATTAGCTTCAGCGAGAGCGGAACTTATGCCATGCATTCAGAATTGGTTTTTGAACCTCCACGCTATGAGACCAAAGATCTTTTTCATGTGTACAATACGAACAACACCTTGCTGCAACTCATCAAGCAAAACATTCCCCTTAGCGCTCGACAACTGAGCGATTTAAAACAGTTGCCCGATACGTATTTGATCTGCTACCTCAATGGGTTTGAAGGAGCAAAAGACAAAATGGAGCTGGCTAAACAGCTGCTAAAAGTCGTAGACGAGGGGGTCTACCTAGACCTGAAGCAAGCACTGAGAATTCTGCGCAAGGTTCATTATAATTAAACGAGACCTTACAGCTGACCTTCTAGATCTTTGGTATAGGGTAAGGCCTCAATGGCCCCATACGATTGGGTGGTAAACGCTCCGGCTTTATTTGCAAATGCCACTAGCGGCCTAAGGCGTTCGAGGCTTTGAAGCAAATCGTTTATGTTCGCGTGTTGAGCTAGCTGAAAGAGCAGCGCCCCTATGAAGGCATCTCCAGCAGCAGTAGTGTCTATGGCGGTTACCTTTATGCTTTCTACCTGCGCTTGCTCGCCGTTTAGGCTCACAAAGGTGCCCTGGCTTCCAAGGGTGATGCACACCAACCTCGTGCCCAGTTGATGAAAGTAGTGTGCCGCTTCTTGATGGGTGTTTTTGCCCGAGATTAAAAAGGCCTCCTCTTCGCTAAACTTGCAGAGATCTGAGGCCGCAATAAAGGGAAGAGATTGGCTTATGAATGACTCTTTTTTCGATTTCCAAAGGTCTACTCGAAAGTTGGGGTCAAAGCTGATCAGGGCAGCCTTTTCTTTGGCCACCCCCAAATAGTGACGGTACGTTTCGTTTAAGGGCCCCTCTAGAAATGCGGTAGCAGAGCCAAAATGAACAACAGCCTGATCAAACAAAGGCAGAAGATTAGTGTCTGTAGTTAAGGCGGCGTCTGCGCCTCGTGAGAAGTAAAAATCGCGCTCGCCTTCCTTTGAAAGCGCCACAAAGGCCAGAGTGGTGAACTGTTCTGTACGCTGAATAAAGGAGGTGTCAACGCTCTCAGAGGTGAGCATTTGGGTAAGGAAATCCCCAAAGGGATCACTTCCGACCGCCCCTGCAAATAGCGCAGACTGACCCAATCGCTGAACCGCGCAGGCCACATTGGCTGGCGCTCCACCTGCTTTTTTTATGAAGTGTGTTGCCTCTTGAATGGTTCCTGAATGGTGTTCGGCGACAAAATCGATCAACAATTCTCCGATACAAATTACCTTGTGCATAGCCTAGACATAAGGCTTCCAAAGTACTACTTTTGCCAAAAACTTTTGCTTTGGGAAGAACCTTGGTCATTGGAGATATTCACTCAGGAAAGCGGGCTCTTGAACAGGCCCTGAACCGCGTAAATCTTCATCCCGAAGACCATTTGATTTTCTTGGGCGACTATGTAGACGCATGGAGTGAGGCCGCTGAGACCATTAACTTTTTGATGGCACTTAGGTCTAATCAAAAGTGTACGTTTTTGAGGGGCAATCACGACGATCTATGTTTAAATTATTTAACTAAATCCGAAGCCCCTGAAATGTGGTTGTTACATGGGGGGCAACAGACAAAAGACAGTTACGATGCCCAGCCCAAAGCTATAGTAGAGCAGCACATTTCGTTTTTAAACGCTTTAGAAAACTATCATATTGACAATTCGAATGCGCGGCTGTTTTTGCATGCGGGCTATACCAATCTAAGGGGGGTAGAGCACGAGTATTTCTCAAAAATGTACTATTGGGACCGCACGCTTTGGGAGCTTGCACAAGTAGTTGAAGAATCAGTTAACGATGACTTACCTCCTCGCCTGAAGAACTATTCAGAAATATTTATTGGGCACACTCCTGTGTCGAAGAAACAACTGGTTACTCCCAAGCGGGCTGCTAATGTGTGGAATATAGACACAGGGGCCGCTTTTAAAGGAGCGGTGAGCGTGCTTGATGTCGAATCTAAACAGTTCTGGCAAAGCGATCCGGTAGAAATTCTGTATCCTGGAGAGCCCGGACGAAATTTGGCTCCATAAAAAACCCTCTTCAAGAACTGAAGAGGGTTTTCGATGGGTTTGTTTGGAATCGTTCGGGTGAACGATCAGAATCAAACAAAACTAATCTAACACACGATCTAAAGTAGCGCTTAAGTCAGTATTTTCAACGTGAATGGGGCCTACAAAAAACAGAAAACACTGTATTGCGCATATTATATGTTATTAATTTAGCCTCATGAGCGATCTAAACGTGCTAAAAGACCGTTACGAGACCTTGGTCAAAAAGCTCACCGAGCAATTTTCTGACGGAGAAACCCTTGAGGTCGATCAGATTTTATTTATCGTCGGCGTGCAAGAGCTCGGGCAACTGCATCGTAAGTTCAGTAAAGACGAGAAGATCAATGTGATTCACATTGCCATTTGTCGCCTGCTGGAGCCTTACGGATATTACTCTTTTTCGCATTTTGACGAAGACGGATGGCCCCATTACACTATTATTGACCAACTTCCTTTTTTAAAAGCCGGAGAGCAGTCACGGTTGATGAAAGAGGCTCTTGTACAGTATTTCTTAGAGAAAGCTTACTTAGATTAGGTCAGTTTGAGTTTTAAAGACTCGAAAACTTCTTCAGCATTTTTTTGCTCAGCTAAAACCTGGTAGACGGCATCCAAAATAGGTGTTTTGAGTGGCTTTTCTTGGTTTCTGGCCATGGCAAATAAAGGTCTCACTGCATAGGCCCCCTCGGCCACCATAGACATAGACGATTTAATTTCTTCTTCAGTCATTTGTTGGGCTAAATAGAGTCCGAAC
>JAURPW010000092.1:0-3770 GCA_030836435.1 Flavobacteriaceae bacterium | reverse complement strand
CGAAACTTGTGCGTAATGTGTGAGTCAGAGGTGCCAATTCCGGTATGAATGCGTGGTCTTTTAGCGTGTTTTAGGGCCTCGGCGGCCACATCAATATCTTTTTCTACGGCGCGGGTTAGCCCGCAGACGCGTGCGTTTTTAACCAATTTGGCTACGGCTGCTACCGATTCGAAATCTCCGGGGCTAGATACGGGAAACCCAGCTTCGATGATATCTACTCCAAGGGCATCGAGCTGTTCAGCAATCTCAAGCTTGCTTTTCTTGTCAAGCTTGCAGCCGGGTACCTGCTCTCCGTCTCTTAAAGTGGTATCAAAAATTTCTACTTTCTCTTTGCTCATAGCTCTTCTGGCCAAATATTAACTCAAAAATATAGGCTCTTTAGGGGTTCTTTTGCTCTTGCGATTTTATATTACGAAATTCAGTGTAATTTGAATAACCTAATTTATTTAAATGCAGCGAGTTAACCGTAAAATTTCTGCGACGCCTAAAAATGCGCAAGACCCCGTCTTTTTGCTCGTAAAGTCTTTAACCAAGGCGCAAAAACGGCAATTTAAGCTCTATGCCAAGCGTATCGAAGGTCATCGCGAATCCAAATTTATCAAATTGTTTGACTTTTTCGATCAAACCGAGAGCTACGACGAGCGTGAATTGCTCAAGCAGCCCTTTGTTTCTCGAGAGCAATTGGCCAATCTCAAATCGCACTTATACAAGCAATTACTTACCTCGCTGCGGTTAAATCCGAGCATTCAAAATCCGCGAATGCTCATTCGCGAGCAGCTTGACTTTGCCACGGTGCTCTATCAAAAGGGGCTGTACAAGCAGAGTCTAAAGATGCTTGAAAAAGCCAAGCAGATGGCCAAAAAGTGGGACGAAAAGTACACCCAATACGAGATTGTAGAGTTCGAAAAAATCATCGAATCGCAATACATAACTCGAAGTATGAGCAACCGCACCGAGGCCCTAGTTTCAGACGCGCGCATGCTAGGGGAGGCCAACATGCTTTGCAGCCAATTATCTAACCTATCGCTCTTGCTGTATGAACGCCTATTAAAGGCCGGATACGTAAAAAGCGACGACGAGTACCGAGAAATCACCCAGTTTTTTTTCAGAGAACTGCCCAAGGTAGAGTACGATCAACTAGGATTTAGAGAGCGGCTTTGGTATTCTAAGGCGCATGTGTGGTACAGTATGATCACCCAAGACTTCTTGGGGCTATTTAAGCATGCCTCGAGGTGGGTCTATCTCTTTGAACAGTACCCAGAGATGCTCAGCTCGCACCCGATTTTCTACCTCAAGGCCAATAACTACCTCATGGAATCTTTGTTGCTGTTGCGGCACCCCGAAAAGTTCAAGTCAACCCTCGAGCAGATGCGCCAAACAATAGATTCTGAAGGGTTCCCGGTAAATACCAATACCCAAGCATTGGCTTTTTTGTATCGCGTAAACAACGAGCTCAACTTACACTTTCTAAAAGGCACCTTCGAAGAGGGGCTGAGCCTCATTTCTGAAGTGAAACAAGGGATCAAACGATTCGAGAATCAGATTGACGCCCACCATGTCATGATGCTCTATTACAAAATGGCTTGCATGTATTTTGGGGCTGGAGATTACAAACAGTGTATCGACTATCTGAGGCCAATTATATTCAACTCGAACCTCACCATGCGCGAAGACCTGATGTGCTTTTCACGCATTCTCGATGTTATTGCTCACTTTGAGGCCGGGCTCGACAACGACTTAGATCGACTGCTTCTCAGCACCTACCGCTTCTTAATTCGAATGAACGATTTGCACCAGGTGCAGCGCTTGCTCATTCAGTTTATCAGAGAGCTCGGATCGGTCTATCCGCAAGACCTCAAAGAAAAATTTAGAGCGCTGCACGGTCAGCTTCTTCCGCTTGAAGAAGACTACTACGAGCGGCGCTCTTTTTTGTATTTAGACGTATTGTCGTGGCTAGAAAGCCATATCACCTCTACGCCCTTGGCTCA
This sequence comes from Flavobacteriaceae bacterium, assembly GCA_030836435.1. Taxonomy (GTDB): domain Bacteria; phylum Bacteroidota; class Bacteroidia; order Flavobacteriales; family Flavobacteriaceae; genus UBA3478. Next base: position 1,782 of record JAURPW010000092.1, on the reverse strand, counting down.
AGTGGTGGCACTCAAAAACGCGATGGCCATTAAGGCCTCTAGGCTTTAGAATCGCGTAAAGCTCATCACGATAAAGGCGATCAGGGCCAGCATCCATACCGCGAGCATTCCAATTTTGACGCTACCAGACAGCCTTCCCATGTTCTTGAAGAGCAGCTGAAGGGCTATCAGAAGCAAACTAAACGCGGGAATACCAAAGGTCAACAACATGCTAATGTGGTAGAAGATCGGATGGTAAGGCCCGCCCCAGTTGTGGTCCATGTATTGAAAGCCCGGCAACATCAAAATATCGTTGCCAATGTTGACGTCGATGAAGCTTCCGATGATAAAACTAACGGTGATGGCGATCAGCAGTACGAGTGTCACCGCGATGATGATCACCCCCAAAAGCTTTCCCAGCACTTCTCCTATGAAGCTGAGCACCCTGCCAATTGCGGTGAATAGCGCCCTGATAATTTCGCCCAGAAATGCAAAGAAGCCTTTCGCCCCCTCTTGGGCCTTGCTTTGGGCGCCCTTTAAGTCAACACTTTTGAGATCGTCTCTCACGGTTCGGTAGCTTTCTTTTACGTAATCTTCAATGTTGCTAAAGGTGGCGGCCTTTCCCTTCATCTCAAGCTTTTGGGCAGTGCTAAGGGCTTTCGGAATGACGATCCAGAGCACAAAATAGAAGATGGCCGATACCCCACTGAATAGAAGAGCTAAGAAAATAAGGCGTACCCAGACAGGGTCTATTCCGGTGAAGTGGCCGATGCCCGAACAGACCCCTCCGAGTACTTGATTGTCAGGATCTCTATAGAGACGTTTTTTACTACTCGTCGTGTAGGGGCGACGCTGCGGCTGTGGCTCTTCTTCATCAGAAACATAGTCTTCAGGTTGCCCCATGATGGTGATGACTTCTTCAACGTCTGCTATAGAGATGACTGACTTCTTTTTTTCAGTGAACAGCTCTGCAATGCGGTTTTCGATGTCCGCAATGATCTCGTCTCTGCCCGTTGTATTATTCAGGTGGGCCTTGATCGAGTCGAGGTAGTGATTCAATTTTAAATAGGCGTCTTCGTCAATGTGGAAAACAAGCCCAGAAAGATTAACGGTTAGTGTTTTTTTCATGATTTGTTGGTTACTGTATTTATAGCGTGTTGCAGTTCGTTCCAGGTTAGCTTGAGCTCTTCAAGAAAGGTTACTCCTTCTTCGGTGAGAGTGAAGTACTTTCTCGGAGGCCCTCCGGTTGACTCCTCCCATCGGTACTGCAGAAGCTCAGCATTCTTTAAACGGGTGAGCAAGGGGTAAAGGGTTCCCTCTACGACCAATAGTTTGGCCTGTTTGAGGTGCTCGAGAATTTCAGAGGCGTAGAGGTCTTGATCTTTGAGCACTGACAATATGCAGAACTCTAAAATGCCCTTGCGCATCTGTTGTTTGGTGTTTTCTATATTCATAGTTGATCTATAATGCACTGCAAAGATATAAACAAAAAACAGTACTATGCAAAACAAAGTACTAAAGAATGTATCTTTCCTATCAAATTCACTGTTTATGGACCTATTGCTGATTATTCTCGGAAGTTTTTTACTTATCGTCGGTATAATCGGCTGTTTCGTGCCCGTCATTCCGGGCCCGGTCATCGGCTATTTGGCCCTGCTCGTACTCAAATTCAGCGATGCACACGATATAGACACCACCTGGCTGTGGGTATTTGGTATACTCTCGATCACCGTATCAATCATTGACAATGTGATTCCGGTCTACGCCACCAAACGCTTTGGGGGGTCGAAGTCAGGTACTATT
>JAURPW010000091.1:0-5031 GCA_030836435.1 Flavobacteriaceae bacterium | reverse complement strand
TGCCTCAAAAGCTGCGATTAAATGCGCCGATGAGCTACTCTTTTGTCGATTCACGAAGCACACCCGAGTACGATCCGGTTTCCGAAGACCTCACTCTTGATGACCGAATAAGTGCGGCCGAAACTCCAGAGGCGGCGGCAGCCATCAAAGAGCAAGCTCAAAGCCTGACAAGAATACAAAGTCTATCAATTCAAGGCGTGCGCATCGAACGAAAGCCAAACAGCAGAGAAGATTTTTTTGATATCGAGAACTTTTCGGCCTCTATGAGCAGCACCCGCACTTCGCACAGCGATTTCGAGACGGCTTTTTCAGAACGATCTTCGGCCAATGGATTATTGAGCTATGCGTATTCGGGTAATGCGCTTAGCGCTTCGCTTCAGACATCGGTAAATAGGGCATTAAATCAGCAGCGCTTTAGACAGCTGTTTGATCCTGAGGTTCAGTTGCTAGACACGCCTTTGCTCACCCAACAGAACTACCGCTCCAATTGGCAAGGATCGATCACCGCCAATCCGCTTAAGGGTCTTAGCGTGGCGGTAGATGCGACTCAGAATAATATTATTCTGGCAGACTCTCAAAACCCCATGGCACAGCAGTCTATTTGGGATTCGTTTCTGAGCTGGGGGCAACCCAACACCTACAATCAATCGGTAAGGGCCTCGTACATGCTGCCCCTTGACCTTCTAAAGGCGACCGATTTTTTAAGTGCCCAGGTTGATTATACCGGTACGTTTAACTGGCAGCGCGGTTCAGACGCCTTGGCACAACTAGCCGGTGAACCCATAAATACACTACAAACCGCTAGCACTATAAACGCATCTGGTTCTTTAGACCTCAACGCAGCCCTTCAAAAGCTTGGATTGAGGTCGCAACAGATTTCGGCGAGCATTCGTTCAAATTGGTCTCAGAATCAAGGGAGCGTTCTTCCGGGTTATGTGCGAAGCATAAACGACCGCAGTCTATTTGCGCTAGACCGGCAGCTTTCTGTTGGACGCCTGAGTCAAGACCTTCGATTTGAGGCGGCCCAGCGGGGTTACCTCACCCAGTTTGATCAATTTAACACCCCGTTTATTAGTGATGCCAATCAGTCTTTGAATACGAGTGCCATGCTAGGAATAGGCGATAAAGTAGTCATTAGTTTAGACTATGAGCAGCGGCGAAGCGATCGTTTTCAGGAGCAATTCAGAGTGAGTGCTGATGGGCAAACCCTACGCTACGAGTCTTTGCTAGCCAATGAGATCGGAAGCTACAGCACTACCGCCACATGGCTGGCCTCAGCTTTTGGAGACGCCTCTTCTTCAGCTGACTCTAGAGCCTTTGAGCAATTTAAGGAACAACGCCTTCAGGTGGCTAGGCGTTTGGCCGAATCCAACGGTTTTGATAGCAGTGCCGTCGATGCGAATGGGTTTCCTGAGGCTTATGGGCCAACCCACCCCGAAGTGCTGCTTACCTCTTTGGTCTCTGCCTACTCGGGTCGATCGGTAGAGCAGACCTCGCTCAGTCCGTTTCACAAGTTTGCCATACCTAGTTGGACGGTTTCGATAAATCAACTTTTTCCCAAGTTGTTTTCTAGATTCTCGCTGAATCATTCCTATAGAGCAGCATTCTCGATTAATCAGTTTCAAAACAACTTGGCGATAAACGATGGACTTTTTAATGCCGAAAACGGAGACATTAAGCCGAGCTATATTATTGGATCGGTGGTGCTCAACGATCAGTTCAATCCGCTTATAGGGGTTGACATTGAAACCAATGATCTATGGCAAATTCAGACTAGCCTAATCAGAGACCGCATGCTCAACTTTAGCTTCTCCAACAATCTACTCACCGAGGTGAGTGGTCAAGAGGTGGTGATCGGATTAGGCAAGCGATTCAATCAACTCAAGTGGAGTGCCATGCTCGGCGGAAGTCGTCAGTATTTTTCTGGAGACCTAGTGATACGAGGTGATGTGTCGTACCGAACTAACAGCACCGTTTTGCGCAACCTCGAAGAGCCTTTGGGGGGGCAAGTCACCTCAGGACAGGATCGTTTTTCGGGTCGATTCACCGCTGATTATGCCTTCTCTAATCAGTTAAATGTAATGGCTTACTACGATCATACGTTTTCGCGATTTAAGGTGTCTACCGCTTTTCCGCAGATGACCCTTAGGGCCGGATTAAGTCTGCGCTACCGTTTTGGAGACTAGCAGTAAACACCTACCATAATTAATTACATTTGTGCTTTAATAGAAAACCATCATGAATATTCCAGCAGAATTAAAATACACTAAGGATCACGAGTGGGTGAGGCTCGAGGGTTCAATTGCCACAATTGGCATCACTGACTTTGCTCAATCTGAGCTTGGTGATATCGTTTACGTAGAAGTAGAAACCCTTGACGAATCACTCGGTCAAGATGAGGTCTTCGGAACTGTAGAAGCCGTAAAAACGGTGTCTGATTTATTCTTGCCCATGACTGGAAAAATCATTGAACTTAATGATGCGCTTGATCAAGAACCAGAGCTAGTTAACTCAGACCCTTACGGATCTGGTTGGATGATTAAAGTGGAGGTTTCTGATACGGCTGAATACGAACAGCTGTTAGATGCAGATGCCTATCGCGCCCTTGTCTCTGCCTAATTTTTTCTTGTGAAGGCCTATCTATATCGCATAGGTTTCGCCTTTTATGCCACCCTTATTGCGGCCTTGAGTTTAGTCAATATTGGTGCTGCCCCTGGGCTGCCAAGGTTTTTCGACGGATTCGACAAGGTGGTACACTTTTGCTTTTATTTGGGTTTCAGTGTGCTTTTGGGGCAAGCTTTTCTAGAGGCTTTCAGTGAATTGAAAACAAAAACACTTCGGTTTTGGGTGATTGGGTATGGATTGCTCTATGGCGGATTGATCGAACTCGCTCAAATGTGGCTAACTACCTTTAGGCAAGCCGATTGGAATGATTTTTTAGCCAATACCCTCGGAGTACTTGTTGGAGTGGCCATTCATCCGTGGATAAGCGCACTTCTACTAAATGCAAAAAGCAGAAATAATTAGTCCCTTTTTCGAATTAATATTTAAATTAGCGAACATCAAAACGTAGTCTATGGAACCAAAAAAGAATCCAAAAGCCGATATAAACCGTAACAGTGGATTGTATTTCGCTATAGGATTGGCCTTTACCATGTTTGTTATTTGGCGCGCACTTGAGTGGAAAAAGTACGACGAGGCGGCAAACTATGATATTGCTTTAAATGTTGAAGATCAATTGGACGAAGAAGTTCCGATGACCGAGCAGCTCAAGACTCCGCCACCTCCACCACCTCCAGCTGCGCCTGAAGTGATCGAGGTTGTTGAAGACGAAGAAGAGGTAGAAGAGACTATTATTGAATCTACAGAGACATCTCAAGACGAAGAGGTTATAGAAATTGAAGAGGTAGAAGTCGAAGAGATCGACGAAGACATCTCTGTTCCGTTTGCCGTTATTGAAGATGTACCCGTTTTTCCAGGATGCGAAGGAGCTAGCGATAAAAAGGCTTGTTTCCAAGAGCAAATGAATAAACATATTCGCAAGCATTTTACGTACCCAGAAATCGCACAAGAAATGGGTGTTCAGGGTCGCGTTAATGTCATGTTTGTGATTCAGAAAGACGGCTCAATCGGAGGTATCCGAATGAGAGGTCCAGACAAAAATTTAGAAGCTGAAGCCCTTAGAATTATCGAATTATTGCCTAAGATGTCTCCTGGTAGACAACGAGGCAGACCGGTTAAGGTTCCTTTCAGTATTCCAATCACCTTTAGACTTCAATAAAAGTTTATATAAGATGAAATAAAAAACCGGGCTTTGGCCCGGTTTTTTGCTTTGTGCTTGAGCTAGGTCTTATCTTTGCGCATTGAATGGTGACCTTGGATCGATTTGCATTTTCTGCTTTTAGCGCTTTCTTGACTGATTTAAAAGTTTTAGTCAAGATCCGATTGTCTATCAGCGTTGTCTTTTCTGCAATTGCCGGGTATTTACTGGCCGCAGAACCGTTCTCTTTAGCTGACTTACTTTTTCTTTCTTGCGGTGGAATGGCGCTAGTGTCGGCCTCTAACGCCTTTAATCAGGTTATTGAGCGCAAGCTTGACGCCAAAATGCAGCGCACCCAATCAAGACCGTTAGTCACCCAAAAAATGAGTGTTTCATTTGCCATGGTGGTGGCCGTGAGTCTTACCCTGCTCGGCACAGCCATGCTCTTTGTCTTGAATTTTAAAACGGCTTTTTTTGGGCTATTGTCAGTCTTGATTTACGTGGCTGCTTATACTCCGCTTAAAACGAAGACGCCGCTTGCAGTATTTATTGGGGCATTTCCAGGGGCGATCCCCTTTATGCTCGGATGGGTGGGGGCTACCAATCAATTTGGTATCGAAGCCGGAACCCTATTTATGATTCAATTTTTTTGGCAGTTTCCCCATTTCTGGGCACTGGGTTGGATACTACATGAAGACTATAAGCGAGGCGGGTTTAAGATGCTCCCAACCGGAGATCGAGACCGTAAGACGGCCTTTCAGATTGTGGTTTATTCCCTCTGGACCATGGCCACGTCAATAGTGCCTGTTTTTGGGTTCACAGGTGCGCTGCAACTTTCTGTCTATGCAGCCCTTTTAATTTTTGCTTTGGGCATCTATATGCTTGTGCCAGCTTTAAAATTATTTCAGACCCTAGAGCAGCGCTATGCCAAATCACTCATGCTTAGATCGGTCATCTACTTGACGCTGATTCAACTTATTTACGTGCTAGATCGTTTTTTTATTTCATAAAATAAATACACTATGAATCCTATAGATGAACTTCAAAAGCAAAGACGTGCTAAGAAAATGATGCTGTGGTTTTCCCTCATCAGCTTGATCATGGGATTCGCCGGATGGACCAGTGCCTACATCGTCAGCAGCAAGCGCAAAGATTGGGTGGCCGAGATTGACCTTCCGCAAACCTTTTGGGTCTCTGCCGCCGTGATCGCCCTGAGCAGTCTTACCCTCATTTGGGCGAGAAAGCAGCTGAGAGCTAGTCAGTTCAATTGG
>JAURPW010000090.1:0-5323 GCA_030836435.1 Flavobacteriaceae bacterium | reverse complement strand
CCTCTTACATAGTCTTCAAACCATTTCTGGTCTGGAGACCATTGCCTGTTGATGTTGATGGCGGCGAATCGCGTGTCGTAAGCATCTCCTGAATCTTCGGCTGTGATATACCCTCTGATAAAGAAGTTGTCATTCTTGATTTCAAGTTTTTGCTGGGTCATCGCAAAACCTGAAACGGCATAACGGTTGGCTCCTTGATAAATAGTAGTACCCGTACCTCTTCGGTAGTTGTAGACGACTTCTAGATCGTCACCGAATGGGCGGTAATGCACCGCCACGTCTCGTTTAACACTCTGAGCTCCGTAATCGGCCACATCAGCCTCATTATACCCGGTACGTGCTACGACTGCCGAACCGAAGGTTCCGGCCGGAGTGCCTGCAAAAAAGTCAAAGTTAAGCCTCGTAGAAACCTCGTCACCGTAAACATTCAAGCCATCGTAACCAGGATTGTTAAGGGGAGATGCCCAGTTGTAACCAAGTGCACCTCGACTAACGTCTGTGCGGTCATTCGCGTGCCAGTCTTCACCCTGCATGAAGGTAAAGTTGGCCTTCACCGCAAGCTTATCTGAGAAACGCTTAGCAATACGTACGCCGAAATCAGAGTATTCGTTTGTTCCAGCCGCATCTTGAACGGTGTATCCGGTCTTACCGTATACACTAATACCTTCAGTTTCAAAAGGATCCTTTGAGGTCATAAAGAGGATTCCGTTGAAGGCACCTGCTCCGTAAAGAGCTGATGAGGCACCGGGAAGAATCTCTACGCTCTGCACGTCAAGTTCAGACATACCAACCAGGTTACCTAAAACGAAGTTTAGACCTGGGGCGGTGTTGTCCATTCCGTCGACCAACTGCAAAAAGCGTGTATTGGCAAAAGTGGCAAACCCTCTAGTGTTAATTGACTGAAAGGTCAATGAGTTGGTATTGATATCCACTCCTTTTAAATTCTGTAAGCTTCCGTAAAAAGACTCTGAAGTGGCGTTTTGAATTTGAGCGATTCCGAAGCGCTCTACCGAAACGGGAGATTCGAAAATACGCTCAGGGGTTCTTGAAGCCGAAATAACAATTTCGTCGAGAGCCGTTGAGGCCTCATTTAGAACAACTGTAACAGCAGAACCTCCAAAAGAAACGGTTGCTGTAGTGTATCCTAGGCTCGAAACTCTAATTGAAAATGGGGGAGTCTGTGAAGCAGAAAAAGCAAAATTTCCATCGAAATCTGCCACAGCGCCCTCAGATTGACCGACCACAACAATGTTTGCATTCGCAACAGGCTGTCCATTTTGGTCGACTACCTTACCCTGAACAGTAGTTTGGGCAAAGGCGAAAGTACCTGAGATGAAGCCTAAAAAAAGAAGTAACGTTCTCATAATGATAAAATAAAATAGCTTTAGCTAGTTTTTCGTGGGAAAGATAGGTTTTTTTTTGCTGAATTCGTTAAATACAGCAGGCTGATAATGAGCCGCTAAGGCAGGCATTCTTGCTAATTAGTGTAGTTTATCAGCTCTCTTCTATAGGCTGTGAGCAGTTTAGACTTCGAAACAAATCCAGCGTACTTGCCTGCCTTAAGTACCGGCAGGTTCCAGGCCCCTGAGTCTTGAAAGCGCTGCATAACTTTTTGCATGCTGTCTTTCTCATAGCTTATGGTTTCGGGCGGACGCGTCATATAGGCCATTACCGTGGTCTTATCGTAAACGGTTTGGTCAAATAAAAACGGACGAATGTCATCCAGCAAAATGATACCCACCAACTGCTCTGACTCGTCAACCACCGGAAATAAATTGCGGCTCGATTGGGCTACACCCTTCTGAAGCAGCTCTCTAAAGGTCATATCGGCCCGCAAAACAACAAAGTTGGTCTCTATCACGCTATCTAGCGTCATCAGCGTGAGCACGCTTTGGTCTTTGTCGAATGAAAGCAATGCATCCTTCTCGGCCAACTCTTTGTTGTAAATGGTGTGGTTCAGGCTGTTTTTGGTAATCAGGTAGGCCATAGAAACGGCCAGCATTAGTGGAATGAACAGGGTGTATCCGCCCGTGATCTCAGCGATTAGAAAGATAGCGGTAAGCGGAGCCTGCAGCACACCCGCCAAGATAGCTGCCATACCCACTAGTGTAAAATTGGCTTCTGATACCTCATGGGTGAACCCCAACTGATTGATCAATTTGGCGACCGCATTACCGAGCGAACTGCCCATTACAAGGGCCGGAATAATGATTCCTCCTGTTCCTCCAGCGGCTATGGTTGTGGTCATCACCACTGACTTAAACAAGGTTATGCCTATCAGTAGAACAATAACCACATAGGGGCTGTCGGCCCAGCGGTTTAAGAGCGAGCCTTCAATCACCGACTGATGATCAGAGGCCAGTAAATTATTGATCACCGAAAACCCCTCGCCGTATAGGGGCGGAATAGCAAAGAGCATGGCTCCTATGAAGAGCCCACCGATCGCTAGCCGCATAGCCTTTGAGCGTATCTTTTGAAAGAAACCTGTTATCGCAAAATGCACCTTGTGAAAATAGACGGAGACCAATCCGGCAAAAAGCCCAAGCAGCAAATAGAGCGGAGTGTCGTTTACCGAGAAAGACTCTGTAAGCATCACCTTAAAAAGCACCTGGTCTCCTACAAAAAAGAACGAGGTGATCACTGAAACCAAAGAAGCAATGAGTAGCGGAAGCAATGAGGCAAAGGTCAGGTCTAAGCTAAAAATCTCTATGGCAAAGACCACCGCGGCTATAGGTGACTGAAAACTTGTGGCAATCACCCCGGCCGCGGCACAAGCGATGAGTAGCTGCCTCGTTTTTCGGTTGAGGTGGAACAGATCTCCGAAGGCAGACGAAGCCGCAGATGCCGATAGAATGGTTGGGCTTAGTAGACCGACAGAACCTCCAAAACCTGTCGTCAGCGGAGCCGTGATAAGCGGAAAGAAAAACTTGTCTCCGCTGAGTTTTCCTCCGCGCTTAGAAAGGGCATATAGCACAGTAGGCATCGGATTAAACACCCCCTTCTTATACAATCTTTCAACAATAAGATAGACCCCGAACAGCCCGAGCATGGGAAGAAAAAAATACAATCCGTTTCGGGTAATTGAAAGCCCTAGCTCGGCGACATAAGCAATCGCGAAGGTGATATTTTTGATCAGTACAGAGATGAGTCCGGCCACCAAACCAATAAGGGCGCTAAGCATAAACACAAAATTGCGCTCTGAGATATGCTTGTACTTCCAGATTAGAAACTTGCGCAATAGCGAACTGAGGGTCTCTTTCACGTTGCTAAACTACTAAATGCGTCTGTTCGAAAAAGGGCAAAACGCTTTCGATCGCCTCTAGGTTCAATTTCAAGAGCCCCCAATTTGAGAACAGCGCGCTGCGATCGAAAATTTTGCTCAAACACCTCAAAAATTACCTGGGTACAGCCGCCTGCAAATGCGTGATCAATCATGGCCTTCTTTAGCTCTTGATTGACCCCCTTGCCCCATAGCGCTTTGGATAAAAAAGTGTATCCGATCTTGACCGTTTCGGCTGCCGAATCGTAGTCGTAATAGCGCGTAAAGCCCGCCACCTCGCCAGTGGGCTTGTAAATAAGCGTGTAGGCCCCTAGCTCATTTCGTAGTCCGCTTTCAAAATAGGCGCCGAACTTTTCTTCGGTGTACCGATCTGTTTCTGAATGCAACAACCAAACCTCAGGGTCTGAGCCAATGGCGAACAGCGTCTTGAGGTCATGAGGTTGGGAGGCCCTTAGCAGCAGATGGGTCGTTTCAAGAGGCGTTTTAAAGTGAGCGATGGGTACCATAGGTAGCCCAAAAGTAGTGAAGACTTTCTGCCTATTTACCTTTGCGGATCATGTAGACATTTTTATTGACCGATCCGTCTTTGTCGAAATTAATCAGTTGATCGTCTTGCCACATCCAGTATCCGTCAAAGTCTAGTTGCGCATTTTCGGATTCAAAATCTTCGATATACAATTTTCCATCGACCAGGGTGTAGCGCAGGTCTTCAATCTCTGGAGCATCGTCTCCTCCAATTACGGTAAGCTTAAGGCGGTCGTTTGACTGAAACTCAAAGATCATTTGAATAGACGAGAGGGCTTGGTCTACAAAGCCCGAAACCGCTCCGGCAACCATTCGCTCAAAAAGATTCATGTCTTTCGACTCCTCTTCTATGGCCTTTTCGATATCTACCTTTAACTCCCATTGACCGATAAGCTTGCGCTCTTTAATCGGATCTTGAGCGAATGAAAAAACAAAAACAAGGCTAAGGGCAAGGGTAAATAGGGTCTTCATGGAGCAGGGTTTATGTAGAGACGGATGCATCGCCAAAATGTTACAAACGTGTTACTCCACCGTAACCGACTTAGCTAAATTTCTGGGCTGGTCTACATTGCAACCGCGCAGAATAGCCATGTGATAGGCCAAAAGCTGAAGCGGAATAGTGGTTAGAATAGGGCTCATAGACTCCTCAACCTCAGGTGTCTCAATGCAGTGGTCTGCCAAGGCCGCAACCTGCTGGTCGCCTTTGGTGACAATAGCAATGATCTTTCCCTTTCGCGATTTGATTTCTTGAATGTTGCTCACCACTTTCTCGTAATGCCCTTTTCGAGTGGCGATCACAAAAACCGGCATATGTTCATCAATGAGGGCAATGGGGCCATGCTTCATCTCTGCCGCCGGATAGCCTTCGGCGTGAATATAGCTGATCTCCTTAAGCTTAAGCGCCCCCTCAAGGGCCACCGGAAAATTGAATCCCCTTCCCAAATAAAGACTGTGCTCAGCCTTGTGGTATACCGTGGCGATCTCCTTAATATAAGCGTCTTGTTTCAACAATTGCTCCACCTTAGAGGGCAAAGCCTCAAGTTCGTTGATCAGGTGGGTGAACTCGGCGTCACCCATGCTTGATTTTTCTCGGGCAAGTTTCAGGGCGATCAGGGTCAAAACCGTAATCTGGGTGGTAAAGGCCTTGGTCGAAGCTACCCCAATTTCTGGTCCGGCATGGGTGTAGGCTCCGGCATGGCTTTCTCTTGCGATTGATGATCCGACCACATTACAGATTCCAAATACAAAGGCGCCTTTGCTTTTGGCCATCTTAATGGCCGCGAGTGTGTCGGCCGTTTCACCCGACTGCGAAATGGCTATAAGCAAGTCGCCGGGGCCTATAATGGGGTCTCGATAACGAAACTCAGAGGCGTATTCGACTTCAACAGGAATTCTCAAATAGGTTTCAAAGATGTACTCGGCCACTAATCCAGCGTGCCAAGAGGTTCCGCAAGCGGCAATCACTATGCGCTTAGCGGCTAAAAAGGTGTGGAGGTGTTGCTCGACTCCGGCCATTTT
>JAURPW010000089.1:0-2827 GCA_030836435.1 Flavobacteriaceae bacterium | reverse complement strand
GCCAAAACGGTGGTTTCATTGCTGTTTAATTACTATCCGCCCGAGTCGCTAACCTTCAGGCAGGATCATTTTAAAATTTCAAAATACGCCTACGGCGAAGACTATCATCAACTCATACGAGAGCGGCTCAATCACCTTTTGGCCGAACTCAGAGAAGAGATGGGCGAATTAGGAGGAAGGGCATTTGTCGATTCGGCTCCCATTCTAGAAAAGGCCTGGGCAGAGCGTTCAGGATTGGGTTGGATAGCCAAGAATAGCAACCTGATCAATAAACGAAAGGGTTCATTTTTCTTTTTGGCTGAGCTCATTATTGATTTGGAGTGTGCATACGATCATCCAATGGCGACCGACCATTGCGGAACATGCACTGCCTGTATTGACGCCTGCCCCACTCAGGCCATTGTGAGCTCAAAAGTGGTCGACGCCACTAAGTGCATTTCTTACTTTACCATTGAACTGAAAGAATCCATACCTACTTCATTCAAAGGGCAATTTGAAGACTGGGCTTTTGGGTGCGATACCTGCCAAGATGTGTGCCCGTGGAATCGCTTTTCATCAAGCCACAATGAACCGCGTTTATTGCCCTCTCAAGAACTGCTAGACCTTGACAAAGAAGCTATGATTGAGCTTACTGAAGAAACCTTTGGAAGGGTGTTTGCTAAGTCTGCAGTGAAGCGGACTAAGTTCAGCGGACTAAGGCGCAATATCGATTTTTTGAAGGGCTAGGCTGCCAATTTGATTTATCTTTGACTACCCTTATTTTAACAAAAAACTTATGAGCAAAGCGCGACAAAGGCGCGAAGCTTTGGTGTACCACGCCAAACCTCAGCCCGGTAAAATAAAGATTGTTCCTACCAAACCGTATCAGACGCAGCGCGATTTAGCCCTCGCCTATTCACCTGGTGTTGCGGAGCCCTGTTTGGAGATCGAGAAGAATCCGACCGACGTGTACAAGTACACGGCCAAGGGAAATATGGTTGCAGTAATTTCTAACGGAACCGCCGTTCTCGGCCTTGGTGACATTGGACCACTCGCCGCCAAACCTGTGATGGAGGGCAAGAGCTTACTGTTTAAGATTTTCGCCGATATAGACGGCATAGACATTGAAGTCGATACCAAAGATGTCGATGAGTTTGTAAACACGGTGAAGCGTATTGCACCTACATTCGGAGGAATCAATCTGGAAGACATTAAGGCTCCAGAGGCTTTTGAGATCGAGCGTCGTTTAAAGGAAGAACTTGACATTCCGGTTATGCACGACGACCAGCACGGCACCGCCATAATCTCCGCCGCAGCATTGCTCAATGCTTTAGAGATCGCCGAGAAGCGCATCGAAGAGGTGCGCATTGTGATCAGTGGAGCCGGAGCTGCCGCAGTATCGTGCACCAAGCTGTATAAGGCATTCGGGGCAAAGGCCGAGAATATCGTAATGTTAGACAGCAAGGGGGTAATTCACAAGCAACGCGAAAATCTAGACGCCTCTAAGCTCGAATTTGCGACTGATCGCTCTATAGATACTCTAGAGGAGGCCATGATCGATGCCGATGTGTTTATCGGACTTTCTATCGCGAATATCGTTACAGAAAAAATGCTGTTAAGTATGGCGAGCAATCCAATTGTATTTGCCATGGCCAACCCAGACCCTGAGATCGACTATGCACTAGCCGTTCGCACTCGTGAAGACGTCATTATGGCTACGGGCCGTTCTGACCATCCTAACCAGGTCAATAACGTTCTGGGCTTTCCGTTTATTTTTAGAGGTGCATTAGATGTAAGGGCGACAAAGATCAATGAGGCTATGAAGATGGCCGCGGTGCGTGCGCTTGCCGAACTGACTAAAGAGCCCGTCCCCGAGCAGGTGAATATTACCTACGACATTACCCGACTCACTTTCGGAAGAGAATACATTATTCCTAAGCCGTTTGATCCGCGCCTGATTTGTAAAATTCCCGTTGCGGTTGCCAAGGCGGCTATTGAGTCTGGAGTAGCCCAAATAGAAATTACTGATTGGGAACGCTATGAAGACGAGCTGATGGCGCGCTCGGGTAATGACAATAAATTCATTCGTTCGTTACACGACAAGGCTAAATCGAATCCCAAAAAAGTGGTTTTTGCTGAGGCAGATCAGATTGATGTGCTAAAGGCTGCCCAGTTCGTTTACGACGAAGGAATCGCTATTCCTATTCTATTGGGAGACAAAGAGGTCATTAGCAGCCTTAAAGAAGAATTAGAGTTTGATGCTGACCTGCTGGTTCTAGATCCTGGAGAAGATGAAGAACAAGAGCGCAGAAATACCTACGCCAATCTGCTCTGGAAACGGGGCGAGCGAAACGGGGTACAGCCCTACAGTGCACGAGTGCGCATGGAGCACCGCAATTACTACGGCCCCATGATGGTGCTCAGCGGAGAGGCTGACGCCATGATCTCTGGATACTCACGATCGTTTCCGAAAGTCTTGATCCCCGTTCTTGAAACGGTTGGCAGAGGGGCAGGGGTGAAGCGCGCTTCAACTATGAATATCATGATTAGCCCACGAGGCCCTATGTTCTTGGCAGACACGGCCATTAACATTGACCCTAGCGCTGAAGAACTAGCCGAAATTGCCGTAATGACCGCAAAAGAAGTGCGGGCGTTCGGATTCGAGCCTATTATTGCAATGCTCTCTTTCTCAAACTACGGATCATCTAAGCATCCGCAGGCAAAAAAGGTGAAGGAAGCTGTGAGACTACTGCATCAGAATCATCCCGATCTGGTTGTAGACGGCGAGATTCAGGCCGATTTTGCGCTCAATCAAGACATGGGTGCCAACACCTTTCCGTTTTCTAAG
>JAURPW010000088.1:0-15255 GCA_030836435.1 Flavobacteriaceae bacterium | reverse complement strand
GGGTGGCGGATTTGGTGATTTACCCGGAGCTGATCCTTTAGTGTGTGAGATACAAAAAATGTATTTTGACCCGGCATTAAGAGGCCGAGGCTGGGGAGAGCGCCTGATTACGCAAATTATGGCTGAGGCAAAAAAGTTAGCATACGACAGGGCTTATATAGAGACACTGGAGTCTATGACGGCTGCACGTGCTTTGTATAAAAAGCTGGGATTTAAAACACTGAATGGCCCACTTGGATCAACAGGACACTCGTCTTGTCCAATACATTTGATTATAGATCTATGAACTACCCGGCCATGATCCAATTGATGCGTGAACAACTGCTAGCCATCTATTCTGAGAACGAGCAGCGCAGCTTAATGCGCATATGGGCTGACGATCAATCATTAGATTTATACCGAAAACTACTCAGCGAACCGGAGTTCAATCTTTCTGACCAGCAGGCTATGTCGTTTAAAACCTTTGTATTGGAGCTAAGCGGTCACAAGCCCTATCAATACATATTAGGTTATGCGGATTTTTTTTCACTGCGCTTTGAAGTCAATCCTTCAACGCTCATTCCGAGACCTGAAACAGAAGAGCTTGTTCAGTGGGTCATCGAACGCTATCAAACAACGAAAAGGCCGTTGACGGTACTCGATGTAGGCACAGGCAGCGGGTGTATAGCTATCGCGCTCTCGAAGCATCTTACTACTTCGTCTATTTTGGCCATAGACTCTTCAGAAAAGGCCGTAGAATGTGCAAAACGCAATGCAAAAAATCACCGTGTTGAGGTGGCCTTTGAGCGAATAGATATGCGTCATTTTATACCTAAAGTAAAATTTGATATAATTGTATCTAATCCTCCTCATATAAGTGAGTTAGAAAAAAATGAGATGAAAAATAATGTGCTCGCTCATGAGCCACATGAGGCATTGTTCGTGCCAAATGAAGATCCGTTAATACACTACAAAGAATTGGCCAGAATGGCTAGGCTATTTCTAAAGCCGATGGGGGGTATTTACCTTGAGATTAATGAGCGTTTCTCTAGTGAAGTGGCTGCTCTATTCAGTGATTTTAAACAGGTTGAAGTGCGAAAAGACCTGTATGGAAAACCTAGAATGGTAGGGGCTTACGGTTAAATTAACTAAACATGACAGAGTTAGAAAAAATACAAGCCCTTAGGCAAGAATTACACCAGCACAATTACAATTACTATATACTTGATAATCCAATGATTAGCGATTATGAGTTTGATCAAAAGTTGAGTATTCTTCAGCATCTTGAAGTTCAGAATCCGCAATGGTTTGATTCGAATTCTCCCACTCAACGAGTGGGTGGAGGGCTTACAAAGTCATTCGAGACTGTTGCACATCGGTTTCCAATGTACAGTCTAGAAAATAGTTATTCTATAGATGAACTCACTCTTTGGATTGAACGCATCCACAGGCGTCTATTAGATGAAGGCCTCGATACGGGTATTTCTGATGTTGCCTTTACATGTGAATTAAAATACGATGGAGCTTCAATTTCACTCACCTATACTCAAGGGCGTTTGGTTCGGGCATTGACTCGAGGTGATGGGATTCAGGGAGATGATGTGACTCAGAACGTTAAAAAAATAAATACGGTGCCGTTGGTGCTACAAGGCGATTACCCTGCAGATTTTGATATAAGGGGTGAAATAGTGCTGCCTAAGGAGGCGTTTGCCCGCCTGAATGAAGACCGAATTGCAAAAGGTGAGGTTGCATTTATGAATCCTAGAAATACCGCTTCCGGAACCCTGAAGCTTCAAGATTCGGCTGTTGTTGAAGCTAGAGGCCTGCAATGTCTGCTGTATTCGGTGGCCGCTGAACAATCGGTATATACCTCTCAGTATGAGATGCTGCAACAGGCTAAAAAGATGGGGTTCTTTGTGCCTGAAACGGCAAAAAGATGTCGCAGTATTGAAGAGATTAAAGCGTTTATTGAGCAATGGGAGCACTTGAGATCTTCATTGCCTTACGAAATAGACGGTGTGGTGATTAAGGTAGATGATATAAGACTTCAAGAGCGGTTAGGCTATACCGCAAAAGCTCCTAGATGGGCTATGGCTTACAAATTCAAAGCTGAACAAGTAATGACACGTCTAGAATCGGTAAGCTATCAAGTGGGCCGAACAGGAGCGGTTACACCTGTTGCTAACTTAAATCCGGTTTATCTGGCGGGCACAGTGGTGAAACGCGCCTCATTGCACAATGCCGATCAAATAGAGAAGCTCGATTTGCATATTGGGGATACCGTCTATTTAGAGAAAGGAGGAGATATTATTCCAAAAGTTATATCCGTAGAGCCAACCAAGCGAATACCAGGTGCGCTCGCTGTGCATTTCCCTGAGCACTGTCCTGAATGTAAAGCTGCTCTAGTAAGAAAAGAAGGTGAAGCCCTGCAT
This sequence comes from Flavobacteriaceae bacterium, assembly GCA_030836435.1. Lineage (GTDB taxonomy): Bacteria > Bacteroidota > Bacteroidia > Flavobacteriales > Flavobacteriaceae > UBA3478. Next base: position 12,844 of record JAURPW010000088.1, on the reverse strand, counting down.
TATTGCTTGAATGAAGATCAATGCCCTCCGCAAATAATCGGGCGTATTCAGCACTTCTGTTCGCGAAAGGCTATGGATATTGAGGGGATTGGTGAAGAAACCGTTTCATTACTGGTAGGTCAGCAGGTCATAGAAAATATAGGCGATCTCTACCAGCTAAGCCCAGAACGCCTTCAAGGTATTCCGCGTTTAGGCGAGCTTTCAATCGCAAATCTTTTAGAAGGTATCGAGAAAAGTAAGGATCAGCCATTTGACAAAGTGCTGTTTGGATTAGGTATTCGCCATGTAGGTGAAACCGTCGCCAAAAAACTGGCTAAAGCGTTTTTCTCACTGGAGCAGTTGAAGCAAGCTTCGCTCGAATCGTTAGTGGCTGTGGAAGATGTTGGCGAGCGCATTGCGCAGAGTGTATTTAGCTATTTACGAGACCCAAAAAACGAACCTATATTAGAGCAATTGAAATTAGCGGGTTTGAATTTAGAACTAAATGAGGCGGTTGAAATGACCGGATCCAAATTGGCCCATCAAAAAATTGTTGTTTCAGGGGTATTTGAACGCTATTCAAGAGATGAGATGAAGCAGCTTATAGAGCGCAATGGGGGGCAACTTATGGGTAGCATCTCATCAAAAACAGACTTGATCGTAGCTGGTGATCAAATGGGCCCAAGTAAACGAAAAAAAGCAGAAGAGCTAAGTATCTCCATTATCACAGAAAAACAACTGCTTGAACTGTTAGGTTTATGACGTTTTATATAAAAGCTGTTATATACGACTGTTTAGAGGCGTTGTGATCGGTATTTGCTCAGGTCTCTGAACTAATTGCATCTAAATTTGCAGTAGTTAAACGAAAGCGCTCATGCAATTAAGTGGTCTTGGTGTAGCACTTATTACTCCCTTTGATCAAGAGGGAAATCTCGACCTATTCGCATTAGAAGAATTAGTCGACTCATTGATTGTCTCGGGGGTTAATTATTTAGTTGTTCTTGGAACCACCGCAGAAACATCGGTATTGTCTCAAGAAGAGAAGGAACGTGTTAAAGCTTCGGTTATTGCAGCCAATGCGAAGCGTGTTCCGTTGATTCTTGGATTAGGATCTAACGACACCCGAGCACTTTGTAGCGCAATTAAGGCCGTAAATGCTAACGATTTTGACGCCTTATTGTCGGTAACTCCGTATTACAACAAGCCCACTCAAAGAGGTTTGCTGGCCCACTACAAAGCACTTTCTCAGGTATCGGAGCTTCCCATTGTTCTGTATAATGTTCCGTCTCGAACAGGGGTAAACTTGCTACCAGAAACTACGCTAGAACTAGCTGCATCAAGCGATATTTTTATCGGAATAAAAGAGGCCTGTGGAGACAGGCATCAAATAGGCCAGCTCATTGAACATGCCCCAAAGGGTTTTGAGGTGGTTTCTGGAGATGACTTAACCGCAGTTGAATCGATATTAATGGGTGCTTCAGGGGTTATTTCAGTTGTTGGACAAGCGTTGCCGACGCATACCTTAGCGGCAGTAATGGCTGCATTGAAAAAAGAACAGGCTTTGGCCTTGGCTCTTAACGCGTCTATGACAACGCTTGTTCAATTACTATTTGAAGAAGGAAACCCAGCCGGTGTTAAAGCTTTAATGTCTTTGACATCTGATATAACAAGTACCGTACGATTGCCTTTAGTTGATGCCTCAAAAGATCTTCAAACCCGAATTGTACAGGAATTGGACATTCTTAAAGCAATTACCGTTTAAAAGTTTAATTTTGACGGCATGAAATTGAGGGCCTTATCGCTTTTTACTGTTGCCTTTTTTGCGCTCACTTCGTGTAGTGAGTATCAGAAGGTTTTGAAAGAAAACAATCTGAGTGAGATGTATGAGCTCGCCAATCGCTATTACGAAGAGGGCGATTACATCAGAGCTAAGCGTTTATACGAGATTATTGCTCCTAAATATGCAGGAAGACCTCAAGGCGAACGTTTGAGTTATTTTTTTGCTGACGCTCAGTTCAAGACCAAGGCGTACTACTTATCGAGCTATCAGTTTGAACGCTTCATAAAAGCGTATCCTAATAGCGACAAAAGAGAAGAAGCTAGTTTCTTGGAGGCTGAAAGCTACTACTTCATGAGCCCGCGTTATAGTCTCGATCAAACCGATACCGATAAGGCGCTTGAGAAGCTGCAAAACTTCATTAATAGTTACCCAAACTCAGAATATTTTAATCGGGCTAATGAACGTGTTCAAGAGCTCAAGATTAAAAAAGAGCAAAAGGCGTTTGAAATCGCCAAGCAATACGATATGTTAGGCGAGTTTAACCTTCCGGTGCTATTCTCGGCTATTAAATCCCTAGATAATTTTATACTCGAATTTCCGGGTTCTATGTTCAGAGAAGAGGCGCTCTTTATCCGTATAAAATCAGCCACCATCCTCGCCGAAAACTCTACTGCAAATCGAATGGCAGCTCGTTACGAAGAGGCGTTGTCGTATTACAAAGACTTTAGAAAATACTATCCGACCTCAAAATTCGATAAAGAAGCTGATTATTACTTTGCTAAGATCCAAAACGGAATAGAATTCGTAAATTCGCTGAATTAAATCATGGCTATTTTGAAAGATACTAAAGCTGCTATCACTACAAAAACATTCGACAAGAATGTATTAGACCAAAAAACGGCTAATATTTACGAGGCATTGTCTATTATCGCCAAGCGATCTGTGCAAATTAATGCAGAGATCAAGAAAGAGTTAGTAGACAAGCTCGAAGAGTTTGCTACCTATACAGACAGCCTTGAAGAGGTGTTTGAGAATAAAGAGCAAATAGAGGTTTCTAAATTCTACGAAAAGATGCCTAAGCCGCACGCTATTGCGATAGAAGAGTGGCTTAATGATCGCATTTACTATAGAAACACGCTTTCTGAAGAGTAAATAACTACTTATGCTTGCGGGAAAAAATGTTCTGCTTGGTGTTACTGGCGGAATCGCCGCATATAAAACAACCTTTCTAGTTCGGCTGCTCATTCAGCAGGGAGCTCACGTAAAGGTGATCATGACGCTGGCATCAAAGGAATTTGTAACTCCCCTTACCCTTAGTACACTTAGTCAGAACCCCGTCTACTTCGATTTTATTGACGAAAAAGATGGTGAGCTTCGCTGGAACAATCACGTTGAGCACGCCAAGTGGGCCGACCTCATGATTCTAGCCCCGCTGACCTCGAATACCTTAGCAAAGATGGTTTCTGGAGCCTGTGACAACTTGCTATTGGCCACCTATATGTCTTCGAACTGCCCGGTGTTTGTAGCTCCGGCCATGGACCTGGATATGTATGCGCATCAATCGACGAAACAGAATTTAGCCACATTAACCGAAAGAGGAGTTCATGTCATTCAGGCTGAATCCGGATTTTTAGCTTCGGGCCTAGAAGGAGAAGGACGCATGGCTGAACCGGAAACAATTGTTTCCCAGGTTCAAACCCAACTGAGAGCCGAGGCGGTACTCTTTGGAAAAAAGGTGCTGATTAGTGCCGGCCCAACCAGAGAAGCCTTTGATCCCGTGAGATTTCTTTCGAACTATTCAACTGGGCTTATGGGATACGAGCTGGCCCTAAGGGCGCACGAACTCGGAGCAGAAGTGGTGCTGGTAAGTGGACCTGTTGAACCGATTGCATTACCGCAATCTGTGCGCAGGATAGCGGTTGAATCAGCTGATCAGATGTATGTGCAGGTCATGAATCACTTTGATGGGGCAGACTTTTTTATTTCTTCAGCCGCTGTAGCCGACTATACCTTTTCAGAGGTGCACCCCCAAAAATTAAAGAAAGAAGAAGATACGCTCGTTTTAACGCTCCAGCGCACTAAAGATATCCTTCGCGAGCTCGCTTCGCGAAAAAAACAACAAAGGATCATCGGATTTGCGCTTGAAACCGACACAGACCGCTCGAAGCCCTTAGCTAAGTTGCAGTCGAAATCACTAGACGCTATAGTATATAATACACTTAGCGACGCAGGAGCTGGGTTTGGAACCGACACGAACAAGGCTACCTTATTTTTTGCCGACCAGAGCCAGATAGAGCTCCCGTTACAATCGAAAAGGTCTATGGCCAGCGCACTGTGGACTCATTTTAGTGACAAATGGCTCTGAGAACGTTCATCATCTCTACGGTCTTAATGTGTTTTGGATTATGGTCCAACGCTCAAGATGTAGAAGCTGTGGTAAGGGTGATTAACCGCACCCAGAACAGATCATTTGAAGCCAGTTACCGCACACTTGAGCGCGACCTTTCTCGACTGATAAATCAAACGCAGTGGGGTTCATTAGCAGGCCGTTCAGGAAAACCTAAGGTGTCACTTAATATGACCTTATCGGTAGTAGATCAAAGCGATCAAGCGTTTAAGACTATGCTACTGGTAGAGCTATTTAAATCCTACGGTAGCGGAGATAAAGTGCTTTTGTTGAGGTGGGTAGAACAGCCGCTGCTGTTTTCGTACGTTCCATTTGAACCCTTGATTTTTAACAAAAACAATTTGACTTCGAACCTAGTGGCGCACGCGGCCTTTTTTGCCTATTTGGCATTGGGATTTCATGAAGACACTGAAAATTCATTGGGCGGAACTCCGTTTTACAGACAAGCCGAAGATATTGTTGTTCGCATGCAATCCACTTTTAATTCAGGATGGGAAATGAGGCGCAGTGGAAGTTCAAAGTACCGCCTGATTTACGAGCTTTTGCAAAAGCCTTATTACCCGGCGAGGCAGTTTTTATTTGACCTACACACAGGTTGCTTAGCCTCAGGTCAGCGGCATACAGATCAATACGCTGAATGCCTGCTGCAAATTAGTCAGGGACTAGAGGAGGCTGAAATTGGTCTAGACAATTCTTTGCTCATGCAGCGGATTCAAGAATCAAATAGGGCTATTTTTGATCAAATGCATTAATGCTTTGGCCTTACTGAACGTATTTTGCGCTATACTCTAGGTATCTTTACTGAAAGAACGTTGATCTATGCTTAGTTCACTTCACATAAAAAATTATGCGCTTATCGATGAGGTATTTATCGATTTTAGTCCAGGATTGAATGTGATCACGGGGGAAACCGGATCGGGCAAGTCAGTGGTTATGCAGGCGCTTCAGCTCGTTTTAGGTGCTAGGGCAGAAGGTGTTAGCTTTTTTGATCCCGATAAAAAATGCGTCATAGAACTCAATGTGAAAATTGATTCGACCTACAAGCACTGGTTTGAAGCCAACGATTTAGACTACGATCAAGATTGCCTTATTCGCAGAGAACTTTCAAAACAGGCCAAATCAAGACTGTTTATCAATGATACCCCCATTAAACAGTCTGTACTGAACAGTTTAACTGATGAGTTGCTGTCGTTTCACTCTCAGCACGAATCGTATGGGTTTTTAAAGCCCACAGAACAGTTTCAACTTTTAGACGATTTTGCAGGTAATAAAGCCTTGTTGAGCCAGTATAAAGAGCTGCATTCAGCCTATAAGCGCACATCAGATGAATGGGAAAAACTGAGCAGTAAATCTGACGAGTTTGAAAGGGAGTGGGCGTATCAATTGCACTTAAAGAAAGAGCTCGATGAGTTGAACCTAGATCAGATAGATCAAGAAGCACTCGAACAGCAGTACAACATGTACAGTCAGTCCGAGAAAATCGTCTCCCTAATCGGCGATCTGAACCAAAAGTTTGAACTGGAACCTTACGGTTTAATTGACCAACTTCGATCGATTCAGCGCTTACTTTCCGAATTACAACGAATCTCACCCATTTTTTCAAATCTATTTGAACGTATACAGGCTATCATTGTTGAATCTCAAGACATTTCAGACGAGTTGCAGCGCGCTTTAGATGCAGTGGCAATAGACGCGAATGAGTATGAGGAGATCAGTCTAAGACTTTCAGAGTTGCACCGACTTCAAAAAAAGCACGGAGTAAGCAATTGCGAGGGGCTTATCGATAAGCGCGATGCGTTGTCGAAGAATTTGGGTAACGATCAACATTTTCAAGATCGCATCAATACGCTCGAAAAACAGCTTGTTGAATTGAAAAATCAGCTACTTCCATTGGCTAAAGAACTATCTAGCAATCGAAAAAAAGCCGCCAAAGAACTAAGTGCTGCTATTGAAGAGGTACTCGCTTCTTTAGAAATGCCATCTGCACAATTAAAGATTGATGTGGCGCACAGAGATGCTTTTGTGACCAACGGTACCGATGAGGTTTTATTTAAGTTTCAAGCCAATAAGGGTTCTGAATTGCTCGATTTAAAACAGGTCATTTCGGGAGGAGAACTTTCGAGATTAGCCTTAGCTATACAGTACATTAAAGGGAAATCAAAGGCTATACCTACCCAGGTTTTTGATGAGATTGACACCGGGGTATCGGGTCAAGTCGCCGAACGTGTGGCCCAGTTATTTGAGCTTATGGGAAAACGACATCAACTCTTGGTGATAACCCATTTGCCACAGGTTGCAGCCAAAGGCTCGCATCATTTGAAAATAGCCAAAACCGAGGACTCCGGTCGTGCGTTTACTCAAGTTATGAAGCTCAGTTCGGACGACCGCGAACGTGAGATTGCTTCTATGATTGAGGGTAAAAATCCCTCTCAGACTGCAATTAGCCATGCAAGAACACTACTGACAAAGCGTTAGTCAAGGAGCTATTCTTGCTATATTTGACGGTATTAAAATCACAGGGATGAATTACAACTTATTAAAAGGAAAACGAGGAATCATTTTTGGTGCGTTAGACGAAAATTCTATCGCTTGGAAAACAGCTGAACGGGTGCACGAAGAAGGAGGATCTTTCGTACTGACCAATGCTCCGATCGCCTTGAGAATGGGAGAATTAAATGCGCTGGCCGAAAAAACAGGGGCGTTGGTGATTGCCGCCGACGCGACATCTACAGAAGATCTAGCGCGCCTTATAGCCGAGTCTGTTCAGCACCTAGGCGGAAAACTTGACTTCGTATTACATTCAATTGGAATGTCTGTGAATGTAAGAAAAGGAAGGCACTACACAGACGAGAACTACGACTTTACAGCAAAGGGTTGGGACGTTTCAGCACTATCTTTTCATAAATTATTGCAACAGCTATATAAACTCGACGCCATGAATGAATGGGGTAGTGTATTAGCGCTAACCTATATGGCTGCTCAGCGAACTTTTCCGGATTACAACGACATGGCCGACAATAAGGCTTACCTTGAATCTGTGGCTCGAAGTTTCGGTTATTTCTTCGGAAAAGAAAAGAAGGTTCGTGTAAATACCATTTCACAGTCCCCAACCGTAACAACCGCCGGAAAAGGAGTCAAAGGTTTTGACGCCTTCTTGAATTATGCAGAGAAGATGTCTCCACTTGGAAATGCTTCTGCCGATGAATGTGCCGATTATGCGGTTACGCTCTTCTGCGATTTGACGCGAAAAGTAACCATGCAGAATCTCTTTCACGACGGAGGATTCTCATCAACCGGAGTAAGTCAAGAAATAGTAGACTTATTTTCGGATCACTAATCTCTGAGGATAAAAAGCCTTTGCCAATGGGTAAACTTGTTCATCTTTACTCCATTGTTGTTCCGGTGTACAATCGGCCAGACGAGTTGAAGCTATTGTTAGATTCAGTGGCTGTACAGCAGTGTGAAAACGATTTTGAGGTCGTTGTGGTTGAAGATGGCTCTCAGCTCAGCTCGAGGCAGGTTTGTGAACAGAGTACAATCTTTTCAAAGATCACCTACCTAGAAAAGTCAAATTCTGGACCGGGTTTAAGTCGAAACTACGGGATGAAGAGCGCTAAAGGCGATTATTTCATCATTCTAGATTCAGATTGCATTCTGCCTACGAATTACCTCAGCGAAGTGGATAGGGAGCTCAGTACTCAGTACGCTGATTTTTTCGGCGGACCCGACTCGGCCTTAGCGTCATTTACACCAATACAACAGGCCGTCAATCTTGTGATGACTGCTTCCTTAAGCACAGCCGGAATACGAGGAGGTGAGCCCAACTATTTCGAGCCCAGAAGTTTTAATATGGGTCTTTCAAAGGAAGTGTTTAAGGCTACTGGAGGTTTTGGTGCCATTCATCCCGGTGAGGACCCAGATTTAGTCATGAGAGCCTGGAAATTAGGATATAAATCGCGTCTTTTTTCAAACGCTTTGGTCTACCACCAGCGAAGAATACAGTTTTCATCCTTTTTTAAGCAAGTGTTTAAGTTCGGCAGTGTGAGGCCTATACTTGAAGTGCTACATCCGGAATTTAAAAGACCTATTTATAAAGGTCCTTCACTCTTTTTAATGTATTTGATTACTGTGGTTGTGCTGTTTGTAACCATGCTCCTAGGTCAAATTAGCTTTCAGCTCACAGCACTTCTATGTGCACCTTTAGTTGTTTATTTAGGTGTCTTTAAGCTTCAATTAATCTATAAGACCCGGTCGATCAAGTTAACCTCGCTTGCGATTTTAGCCTTTTTTATTCAGATGAGCGGTTACGGTTTGGGGTATTTGAGGTCCTCCATTCTGCTCGTATTGAATAGAGATAAACCCATTGAAACGCTGTTTCCTCATCTCTTTTTTAATCCCATAAATAAAGGACAGTAGTATGCGAGAACTCCAATTAAAACAATTCGTATACTTTCTCCTTTTGGCCACTGTAATTTGGTTTTTTAACCATTTGAGTAAACCGGTAACCGTTTCTACCGTTGTTAAGGCTCGTTTTTCCCAAACTCCCGATTCACTAATACTCTTAACCAACGCTCCATTTGATATACCTGTTCGCGTGACGGCCACAGGTTTTAGACTGCTTTTTACGTTTACTTCTAACAAACCTTATGACATACCTTTAGATCAAATCGCTGTTGAAAACGACGCGTATTTCTTAGCCCCAGAATATATAGAAAGCGCCTTGCAATCAGCCTTTTCAGAGTCTCTGACGTTAGTTCGAGCATCGATTTCTCCCAAACAGGTAGATGTTGCATTGCTTTCATCAAAACGTGTACCTATTGTTCCTCAGGTGATCACTTCGTTTAGGCCGAACCACATCGCTATTGACTCAGCGTCTATTGATCCGAGTACCGTTGAAGTTAGAGGGGTAAAGTCAGCAATTGAACAATTGGACAAGGTATATACCAAGGTTGTGCGTTTAGAAGACATACATGAGTCGGTGGCTATCGATTTACCGCTTGAACAGGATGCTAGTAGTATGTATACCCTTTCCTCAAATTCAGTGTATTACAGTCTAAATGTAACCCGGTTTTCAGAGAACACTTTCGAGTTGCCTATAACGGTTCGTGCAGATGACCGTTCAATGAGACTGTTACTATTTCCAGATAAAGTAACCTTGGTCTGTAAAGCTTCTACAGAACGCTTAAAGACACTAAAAGCAGACGATTTTGAGGTGTCTGTTGATTTTGATACTTCTGTAATGAGACATCCCAGCGATCAGTTAAAGCTTAGGCTGACACGCATTCCTGAAGGTATTTTTCAAGTGTCCCTACTAACGGATTCCGTAAACTACATCATCGAGCCCCTATGAAAAAGATTGCTATAACGGGAGGTATTGGATCTGGTAAATCGTATGTGTGTGATCTTATTGCATCCAAGGGATTCCCTGTTTTTTACTCAGATCAGTGGGCTAAAGATTTAATGGTATCTGATGCGCAATTAAGGCGCGCTATTGAACAGCTCATAGGAGAGGAGGCGTATCAGTCAGATCACGATCATAACATTCGACTTAGCCAGGCCTTTATTGCCTCAAGAATATTTGGTCAAGCCGCATTGAAGTTGCAACTGGAGCAGCTTGTTCATCCGGTCGTTCGAAGCGCATTTGAACAGTGGGTCAAGGATCAAACTACCGCTCTGGTTTTTCAAGAATCTGCTCTCATATTGGCCACAGAATACTACAAAAATTTCGATGCCATAGTGTTGGTGTCTTGCCCTGATGAGCTTCGAATTAGTCGAGTCATACAGCGCGATGGTGTTGATCGCATGACTGTGATTTCGAGAATGAAGGCTCAACCCGACTTTGAATCTCTTTTAGACCGGGTCACACACCTCATCGACAACTCTGGCGATCAATCGCTTGAAGATCAAGTAGAGGCCTTGCTCGTTGATTTGCTCGGTCATTCGGATTTATAGACGCAACGCCCTAATTTTATAGGAGCCAAATAACGTTTTAGGGTATGAATAGAAATGGGCTTTTTGCAACAATTGGATTGATGACAGTGGCCCTATTGGGTTCTATACTCGTGCAGGGCTATTGGATTAAACTTTCACTTCAAAGTCGTTCTGAAGAATTTTCTACGGCCATGATTGACGTGATGGAGCACGCTACAGACGTCATTGAAGAGCGAGAGCGCAATGATTACTATTCCAAGCTAGCCGTGCTCATAGACAGTGTTGGGGCGCCTAAGTCTACCCAAATTCGCAACTTTTTCTTTGTTGACCGCAGCTTGACCAACGATGAAATTATTTTTTATTCACACGGTATCTTAGAGCAGGGTTACGATGTCGCCACCAGCGCACTTCCTGGATTTAGGCAATTAAACAATAGCGACACCACCCGAATTATCAATTTTACTTCGAGAAGAAGTCAGAAAACGTTTAGGCCATCTTCGTCTCTAGACGGATCTGCGGTTACCCTAGAGCCCATTGATGTAATTGATAAGATCGGAGGGCTAAGCAGTATTGAAAAGGCGCAATACGAAGACGTGTTCATGGAGGCCGCCAAGCTAACACCTATACATCAACGGGTGTCGGAGTCTGAAATACGTTTTGTTTTGGATAGAGAAATGCGCAAACGCGGAATCATGGGCGACTTTGAGTTCGGCATAGAGCGTTTGGCTTATCCCACTTCAGTCAAGTCTGCTGGATATGATTTTGCCGTAAGGCCGAGTTTTGCTGTTCCCTTGTTTAAGGATAGCGAGGGCTCAAGCGCCTATACCCTAAACGTAATTATTCCCAATAGAGACGCGCTCATTTGGAGAGACGTAATAGGGCTGGTTGTGATTTCTATTTTTTTCACGCTTATCATCTTGGTGGCGTTCAGTGTAGCCCTGCACCAGCTCTTTGCACAGAAAAAAATAGCGGAGATAAAAACCGACTTCATCAACAATATGACGCATGAATTTAAGACTCCGATTGCTACGATTAATCTCGCCGTAGAAGCGCTTAAGGTAACTTTTAATTCAAGTAATGCGCATTCAGACACTTTCGACCGTTATGTAAAAATGATAAAGGATGAGAACAAGCGGATGAATGCCCAGGTAGAAAACGTTCTTCAGATATCCCAATTAGAAAAAGGGCAGTTAACTATTGAAAGAGAACAAGTTGATCTGCACGATGTGATAGATGAAGCAATAGAGCGCGTCAAATTATTTGTTGCTGATCAAAATGGCACAATAATTGTTAATAAAGAAGCAGTTCATGGAAAAATTTGGGGAAATGCAATGCATTTAATCAATGTCTTTGTGAATATACTAGATAATGCCCTTAAATACGCTGATGCAGAACGTGCATTACGCATAGAGGTTAAAACGCAAAACATCAACAGAACTGTGGTAGTTACGGTAAAAGATAACGGAAAGGGAATGAGTCGATCTTCTTTGAAGCACATTTTCGAAAAATTTTACCGTGAGAACACTGGAAATCTTCACAACGTTAAAGGGCACGGCTTGGGGCTTGCCTATGTGAAGCAAATTATTGAGGCACATTCTGGTGAAATTCATGTAGAGAGCGAAAAGGGCGTAGGAACAGAATTTTCAATTAAACTCAATTTACACTAGTTATCATGGGTGATGCTAATCGAATTTTATTAGTAGAAGACGATCCTAACTTTGGAATTGTGCTTAAAGATTACTTAGGCTTAAATGGCTTTGAGGTGACTTTAGCCAAAAACGGAATGGAGGGATTTGAGAAGTATAAAAAAGGGGCTTTTGACGCCTGTATTTTAGACGTAATGATGCCCTTTAAAGACGGTTTTACCTTGGCGAAGGAGATTCGTGAAGACAACGCTGTTATTCCCATTATTTTTTTAACGGCAAAAAGCCTAAAAGAAGATGTGCTAAAGGGGTATAAGTCAGGAGCTGATGATTATTTGAATAAACCCTTTGATTCAGAAGTTCTTTTAGTCAAGCTAAAGACATTGCTGAAAAGAAAGTCTGCAGGTGCAATAACTCAAACACAACAGGTAGACTTTGCGATTGGAGACTTTTTGTTAAACTCAAAGCTGCGGTTTTTGACTTTTAAAGAGGAAGAGCCCATTAAGCTTTCTCCTAAAGAGAACGAGTTACTCAAGATGTTAGCACTCCACCTAAATGACCTGATGCCTCGAGAACGCGCACTCACTCAAATTTGGCGAGACGATAACTATTTTACCTCGAGAAGCATGGATGTGTATATCGCAAAACTGAGAAAGTACCTCAAGAAAGATCCTAAGGTGGAGATTCTCAATATTCACGGAGAGGGTTTTCGTTTGGTAGTAAACGCCTGATCTCCTTCAACGCTTCTTGTTTGGCATGAGATTCACTGAGCACCACAAAGGTTTCCACCTTACGGTACCAGGTTAATTGTCGTTTAGCAAAATTTCTGCTGTGCTGTTGAATAAGCGCCTTGGCCTGGTCTACGGTATAGCGTTGTTCAAATGCTCCGAATAATTCATAATAACCTACGGTAGCATTGATTATTTCCGAAGGGTTAGGCCATAGAGACTTAGCTTCTTCGACAAGACCAGCGCTATACATCTCTTCTACGCGTTGATTTATTCGCTGGTAAAGCCGTTCTCTTGGAAGGTCTATTCTCAAGCGTAAGCAGGGATAGTCGGGTGTTTTTTTAGGCCGTTTCAGTAACTCACTCAATTTGTCCCC
>JAURPW010000087.1:0-4512 GCA_030836435.1 Flavobacteriaceae bacterium | reverse complement strand
GCCCGTTCGTCTAGGGGTTAGGACGCCAGGTTTTCATCCTGGTAACAGGGGTTCGATTCCCCTACGGGCTACAAGATTTAATAATTATGGCAAATCATAAATCGGCTTTAAAGCGCATCAGAAGAAACGAAGTAGTACGTCTTCGCAACCGTTACCAGCACAAAACTGTGCGTACGGCAATTAGAAAGTTACGTACAGAAGAAAACAAAGTTGAGGCTGAAAAACAGCTTCCTTCTGTATTTGGGATGATTGATAAATTGGCCAAAAAGCACATCATTCATCACAACAAAGCCGCTAACTTAAAGAGCAAGCTGGCTAAGCAAGTTGCCGAGCTAGCCTAAGCTATACTAATAGCTTACTATACCAAGCATAAAAAACGCGCCCTTTTGGGGCGCGTTTTTTTTTAGCTGTCTAACGGGAGATTATTACTCATTCATGGTAAGCAAGAACTCCTCATTATTCTTGGTTTGACCAATACGCTGCCCGATAAATTCCATAGCCTCGACCGGATTCATGTCGGCCAAATACTTTCTCAATATCCACATGCGCTGAATGGTACTTTCATCAAGCAATAGGTCGTCACGTCTCGTAGATGATGAGATGAGGTCAATTGCTGGGAATATTCGTCGGTTCGAGATTTTTCTATCCAACTGAAGTTCCATATTACCCGTACCCTTGAACTCTTCGAAGATCACTTCGTCCATTTTTGACCCCGTCTCAGTAAGCGCGGTAGCTATGATGGTCAATGAACCTCCGTTTTCGATATTACGGGCCGCTCCGAAAAAGCGTTTGGGCTTGTGCAGGGCATTGGCGTCAACACCTCCGCTCAATACTTTACCAGAAGCGGGTTGCACCGTGTTGTAGGCGCGCGCTAGGCGTGTAATAGAGTCTAATAGAATCACCACGTCGTGTCCGCATTCTACTAGTCGTTTTGCCTTTTCGATCACAATATTGGCCACGCGAACGTGCTCAGCGGCCTCTTTGTCAAAGGTTGAAGCAACCACTTCTCCGCGAACGTTGCGCTGCATATCGGTAACTTCTTCAGGGCGCTCGTCGATCAGTAGAATAATTTGGTAGACTTCGGGATGATTCGCAGCAATGGCGTTAGCGATGTCTTTTAGGAGCATCGTTTTACCGGTTTTGGGCTGGGCTACAATCATTCCGCGCTGACCCTTTCCTATCGGAGAAAATAAATCTATAATACGTGTAGAAACCGTGCTGCGCACACCAGCCACATTAAACTTTTCTTTAGGGAAGAGCGGAGTCAAGTGTTCGAAGGCGATGCGGTCTCTAACCACGTTGGGGTCGAGCCCGTTGATTTTGTGGACCTTGATCAGAGGAAAATACTTTTCTCCTTCTTTTGGAGGGCGAATGCTTCCCAAGACGGTGTCTCCTGTCTTTAAGCCAAATAGGCGAATCTGAGACTGTGAAACGTAAATATCATCTGGAGAGGCGAGGTAGTTGTAATCTGATGAACGCAGAAATCCGTATCCGTCAGACATAATATCAAGCACTCCTTCGCTGTCGATAATACCCTCAAACTCGTATTCAGGTTGCTTGTAGCGGCTTTTTAGGTCCTTATCAAAATTGTTGTTTTTTTCAACTTGGTTGTTGCCGTTATTTGAGCGATGATTGCGCTGTTGAGTATTGTGTTTTGCTCCGCTGTTTGGGTTTGCATCTCCTTGCGGTTCTCTAATAACCGCCTCTTTAGCAGTACCCTCTTTTGAATTGGAGCGGGCCTCTCTTGGAGGATGTGCCTCTTTGGCAACCGGCTCTCTTCGTTCGGGACGATTACGGCTGCGCTCTTGACGATTGCGTTCAGGCCTTGTTGCGTTCGGTGTATTTGGAGCTTTATCCTCTTTCTGAGGGCTCGATTCTTCACCTTTTTCTGCGGCTGCTATCGGCTCTACACGCTCAGGTCGTTGGGCCTGAACATCTAGAATTTGATAGACGAGATCTTGTTTTTTTAAAGTCTTAAACTTTGAAATTTTTAGTTGAGCAGCGATTTCTTGTAGCTCGGTCAACTTTTTTGCGCCTAAGGCGTCAATGTCAAACATGCAATAATGTATTAGTGAAGAAAATCAAATGATTTATAGATGAGGGGGATCGAGAGGAAGAAGTGTGTGCGGTTCTCGTTTCCACTGCAATGATACAAAGAAATTTTAAATCCAAATATGAGGATTAAAAAAACCAAATTACTTTTGGGAACTCTATGATACAACGCATACAATCGGTTTACCTAGCACTAGTGGCCATCGCCTCTGTCGTTTTGGCCTTGGCCGCGACTAACGGCTGGCTGGGAGTGCAGTTAGACGGACGTGCTGAGTTAGTGGTATTTGCCGAATCGGTGCTTTGTGCGTTTCTAGCCATAGGGGCTATATTTCGTTTTAAAAATCGTCAGCAGCAGTTTGTAATCAATCGCATCAACCTGTTGCTTCAATTGTTTTTACTAGGATTTTTCGTTTATCGGTCGCTAAACTTATCCGGAGGCCCTGCGCCTGAGAAGGGTATTGGGATGCTGATTCCAGTTTTTTCTATCGTATTGCTAGTTCTCGCCAATAGGGCTATCAAGCATGATGAAGATCTCGTAAAATCTGCTGACCGCTTGCGTTAAACCAGATATCTTAGTAGTATTAGTGCGCGAAAAGGCCCGAGAAATCGGGTCTTTTTATGTTTATACGGTTCCCCTTTTTCCGAATTCAATAACCTGTAAAGCCTCGATCTGATTTTGGTGCACCTTGAATTGCAGGGCGGTGCGCATCTGGTGAAATCCGTGCACTCCGGCCGCCCCCGGATTCATGTGCATATGACCTAGTTTAGCATCTCTTGCGACTTTCAGTATATGTGAATGCCCGCTGATCAGCAAATCACAAGGGTGCTTTTGGAGTAGTTCTTTTGTGTTTTTTGCGTAACGTCCGGGATACTGCGCTATATGGGTCATGAGCACGCGTAGTCCTTCGCACTGAAAATAGAGGGTTTCTGCATAGCTCGAGCGCATGAGATGGTCGTCAATATTTCCATGAACCGCTCTTAGCTTACCGGCCTTTTCGAGCGCCTCGGTGACCTCAAATGATCCGATGTCTCCTGCATGCCAGATCTCGTCTGCCGATTTCGCATAGCTAAGTATGCGATCGTCTATATACCCATGAGTGTCTGATAAGAGTAGAATTCGGGTCACTGAAAGTGTATCTTTACACCTCTAAAATACACTTATAGTGCGGTATTTTTTAGAACTTTCCTTTGACGGAACAGACTTTCACGGCTGGCAGCGCCAACCCAATGCGCCTTCGGTTCAACAGCATCTTGAAGAAGCCATGTCTTTGCTTTTGGCTTGTGCTGTTGAGGTAGTTGCTGCAGGCAGAACAGATGCCGGGGTGCATGCCGACCAAATGGTGGTGCACTTCGATGTCGAAAGCGCCATTGATACCGCCGATCTTATACACCGATTAAATCGCTTTTTACCTGCACCTATAGCCGTTCACAAGATTTTCGCGGTCAGTGCTGAGGCGCATGCTCGATTTGATGCACTATCGCGACGTTATTGCTACCGCATAAGCACGGTGAAAAATCCGTTTAGCGATCGCTATGCCTGGCAGCTGAATCACCCACTAGATCTCGATCTGATGAATCGAGCTGCAGCGCAACTGTTGGGTACACAAGACTTTGAGTGCTTTTCTAAGGCACATACAGACGTAAAGACCTTTATATGTACAATTACCCACGCTGCATTTGAAAAAAAGGCGAACGAGATACACTTTGAAATACAAGCTGATCGGTTTCTGAGAAACATGGTTAGAGCCATAGTGGGTACGTTGGTAGAGGTCGGAATGCACAAGCGCAGTATCGAGTCTATTGTACAACTCATAGCATCGAAATCTCGTGCTCAAGCAGGGGTTTCAGTGCCCGCAAAAGGACTATCTTTGATAGCCGTTGAGTATCCAGATCTGAGATTAAATGCAAGCTGAGAAACCCTCAAAAACCAAGTTCGATTTTAAGTTGTTCGCAAAGATCTTTGCGTACACAAAGCCCTATACCGGAGTTTTTTTAATCTCAGCCATTTCTGCGCTGCTTATTTCTGGTTTTGCCGTTCTTACCCCTTCATTAGTTGGGCAATTGATCGATGAGGCCATCACCAACAGAAATGCAGAACTTTTGTTCTCGTTAGTGATTACCATGAGTCTAGTGTTGCTGGGAGAAGTGTTTTTTCAACTCTTGTTCACCTATACGGCGAATTTGCTGGGCGAGTCGGTCATTCAAGATGTCAGGGTTAGATTGGTATCAAAAATGATCCGCTTTAGAATGGCCTACTACGACAAGTCATCTATTGGCGTTTTGGTCACCCGTGCGGTATCTGACATGCAAAAAATAGGGGAGATCTTTAGCCAGGGATTCTTTATGATTGTCGCTGACGTTCTCAAGATGGTGGTAGTGGCGAGCGTAATGTTAGTGTTAAACTACAGGCTAGCTCTACTGGTATTTGCCATCATGCCGCTCATTCTATATGCTACCAGG
>JAURPW010000086.1:0-5661 GCA_030836435.1 Flavobacteriaceae bacterium | reverse complement strand
TTATCGAGCTTTTCAGTTGAAAGCAACTCGAACAATAGCTTAAACATGCGCGTGGCCGCCCCTGAAGCCGGGACAAATTTCTCTACCTTATAACTCCCGTGCTCTTTTTCGAACTTAGCCAACAGACGGTCACGTGCTTCGTCAGAGAGTCGAGTAATTCCATCTCCTACAAGGGCTGGTCGAATAAGGTTAAGTGGCTTAAACCCCTGCATAAAACGCTCAAGCTGTTGCTCCACTTCGGCGACCTCAATTTCGCGTTGTTCGAGCTGTTTTAGGTCTTTATCTTCGAGCGGCATGAGTCTTTAATAAGGCATCAATCTCATCTATTGCTTGATGAAATCGAACAGTTTTATCTCCTTTTAAGGTACTAAAAGGCAGCGAATTATCTTCGAGCTTGGCCTTAAAGCGCTCAAAAATCGCCACTCGTTCGTGCGGCTTATCCCTCAAATCGTCAGGCTCCCAAGGGGTGTCTATGTAGGTCAACAGATACAGGTCGTAATGGTTAGCGCGCGCTGCCTCTGCTAGAATTGGGTCAACCTTATCATTAAAATAGATCTCTGAATAAACCTGGGTTTCCAGAAGATCAGTATCACATATGATCAAGGGGGCGGCCGAGTTTTTGGCCGATATTGCAGCCTGATTTTCAAGCTCCATCTGGCCTTTAGCTATAGGTATGAGGTCTTCAAAAGTGCAGACCTCCTTTGTGGCGTCGTACTTAGCTTGCAAAAACTCCCTTGCGTATTCAGCTACCCAGGGCACCTCATAATGAGCGGCTAATTGACGAGAAAGTGTGGTTTTTCCGGTAGACTCAGGCCCAAACAAGACCACCCTTAAAATAGCTCTATTCAGCTGCCCAGCGATTTCTTCCATTGCGAATATCCTTGAAAGGCTAATATGGTGAAAATAATATACTGCAGCGAGAGCATGCCCCAGCCTCTGTAGGCGTATAGCGGAATGCTAATGCAATTGGCTATGATCCAAAGCGTCCAATTTTCAATCTTCTTTAGTGCCATGAGCCACATTGCCGTAAAAAATAGGCCCGAACTAAGTATATCTACCCAGTTTGACGGAGCGATTGTCGTATCCGTAACCCTGTAAATGGTATAGGTCACACACATGGTAAGGGCAATTAGAATAAGGGCGATTTTTCGTTCTCTACGGCTAATACGAGAAACCTGACGAACCTTGACATTCTCAGCTACTCGAGACCATTCGTACCAACCGTACACACTCATTAATGAATAATAGGCATTCATGAGCATGTCGCCGAGAAGGCGGTCAACATAAAACAAATACATGGTTATTAGGGTAGCCACAATGCCGGTAGGATAGACGCCTATGTGCTCTTTCTTAGCCAAGTAAACGCTGAGTATTCCGAAAACAAAGGCAATAGCCTCAAGGATTACTAGGTAAGGGGCTCTTCCCTGATAGGGGTCAAAGAAAAAATCAACCAAGCTCATGATAGCTCCTTGGTCTTGTAGGTATACACCAATGAGTGGTGGTCAAAGGTGTCAAAAGAAAAGTGAAACCGAGCGTCGTCAGTCCAGGCACTGCTGTGCTTGGAGGCCAATTGAAAATCGTCTACTCTGATATCCTTTTTAAAAGAAAGCCCTCGCCTATCGAGAATCTTGTAAATAGATTCTTTGGCTCCCCATATAATGGTCAGCTTCTCAATGCGCTGAGCGCGATCGTGCAGTTGCTGTGCGGCTCCGCTGCCGCTAAATTTATGAGCAATGCGCTCAATCTGCTCTCTATGGCGCTCTATATCTATGCCTACCTCGCAATTAAATCCTAAGGCCAATGCCGCATACTGTTGAGCGTGCGAAATCGAAATAGAGTGTACCTCTTTTAAAAAGGGCTTTCCGCTGTCGTTGTAATAAAGCGATTGATCAGAGTGCCCAAAAACCTCAAGCAACTGCCTGATGGCTAAAAATGCCTTGCGCTGGGATTCGCTTTTCATCTGTAACAGTCGTTTTTCACTTCGTTCGCTTAAGGACAATCCCTTTCGCAGCTCAGATTCGTCTTCGCTAATACGCCAAACTGCGACTTTGTATTCTTGGATACTCTTACTGCTAAGGCTTTTAAAAAGGGGCACGAGATTAGGCTAATTATAGTTTACTGCATTGTGAAGCTAAAAATAAGACTTAAAGTTCAGTGAGAAGTGCTAAGTCTGAGGGGTACACTCAAAATCTAGACCAAAAAAAAGGCCGCACCTAAGTGCAGCCTTGTCCAGTTTTATAATGAGAAGCGATTAGGCTTCAAAGGGATCTACCGATACGAAAGACTTGCCTCCCGCTTTTTTCTGAAAGCGCACAACACCATCAATTCTTGCGTGAAGTGTGTGGTCTTTAGAAGCGTAAACGTTATCGCCTGGATTGTGCTTTGTTCCTCTTTGACGAACGATAATGTTGCCTGCAATAGCTGCCTGCCCACCGTAAATTTTAACGCCTAAACGTTTCGATTCTGATTCTCTACCGTTCTTAGAACTACCAACTCCTTTTTTATGTGCCATGGGTTGAAATCTTTAAATTATGCGTTTTTCAAAGCCTCTACGAGCTCTGCTTTTTTCATAGATGAATATCCAGAGATGCCTTTATCTTTAGCCGCGGCCTTAAGATCAGAAACCGTCATGGCATCGTAATCTACTGCTGAAACTTTTTCTTTTGGAGCCTCTGCTTTCTTCGCTTTGGCTGGAGCAGTTGCTTTTGGAGCTTCTGCCGGAGCCTCTGCGGCCTTAGGCTCAGCCTTAGCAGCCGGAGCCGCTTTCTTAGCCCCTGAGGCGACAATACTGGCCACTTGGATCTCAGTAAGGTATTGACGGTGACCGTTTTTCTTCTGATATCCTTTTCTTCTTTTCTTTTTAAAGACGATAACCTTATCGCCTTTAAGGTGCTGAAGTACTTTGACTTCAACAGCTGCACCTTCTATAGCTGGGGCGCCAACAGTGATCTTACCCTCGTCGTCTAAAAGAAGGACCTTGTCAAAGGTCACCTTTTGGCCTTCTTTGGCCTCTAGACGATGAACGAAGACCTTTTGGTCTTTTGCAACTTTAAATTGCTGCCCTGCCATCTCTACAATTGCGTACATAGTGAAATATTTAGTTCTGCTTTTTATTCAAGCGGGTGCAAATATAAAAAACTGTGCGCTATTGACCATGAGTATTTTGCACTTTTTAACCGGGCTTAATCTAGTTGCCATGTAATATCCAGGGCAATCCATGTATCTTACTATCAAACAAGTTCAAAATAAGGCGAATTAGGCTTCGGTTTATGCCTTCGAAAGCCGTTGAATGCACATCTTTCTCTGGCACATTAGCGTTATCTTTGACAAAAATTTTGAAATCACATGAAAAATGTTCTTGTAGCACTCTTTTTGCTAGGTTCATCAGCCGCCATCTCTGCGCAGCAAGTAGCCTATGAAGAATACGATTTAGACAACGGACTGCACGTTATTCTACACCAAGATAACGGGGCCCCGGTTGTAGTGACCTCTGTAATGTATCGCGTAGGTTCAAAAGACGAAAACACAGAGAAAACAGGTTTTGCGCACTTTTTTGAACACTTGCTCTTTGAAGGAACCGAAAATATCCAACGAGGCGACTTTTTCAAGATCGTAACAGCCAATGGCGGATACAACAACGCCAACACTACCCAAGATCGCACCTACTACTACGAATTGTTTCCGTCTAACAACCTAGAGTTAGGGCTTTGGCTTGAGTCAGAACGCCTGCTGCACCCAGTGATTAATCAAATCGGAGTTGACACCCAAAAAGAAGTCGTTCAAGAAGAGCGCAGATTGCGCGTTGACAACGCTCCATACGGGCAGCTGATTGAGAATATGTTCAAAAATATGTTTGTCAATCACCCGTACCGCTGGTCGGTCATTGGTTCGTTAGATCATTTAGCTAGCGCCACTCTTGAAGACTTTCAAGACTTTAACAAGGTGTACTACATTCCGAATAATGCGGTTTTAGTGGTTGCCGGAGATTTCGAGATGAATGAGGCCAAACGCCTAATCGACGGTTATTTCGGGCCTATTCCAAAGGGGCAAGATGTCGTCAAGAAAACCTACGAAGAATCTCCTATTGAAGGTCCAATTCAAACCCAATTTGAGGATTCCAATATTCAGATTCCTCTAATCCTATTGGGCTACAGAACTCCAGGCCAAGCTGAAAAAGACGCCTACGTGCTCAACATGATCTCTTCTTACCTAAGTGACGGCGAAAGCTCTGTACTTCAGAAGAAATTAGTCGACGAGAAACGCATGGCCCTTCAAATCTTTGCCTTTAATTACAGTCTAGAAGACTACGGAGCGTACCTATTAGGCGGCCTTCCATTAGGATCAAATACTATGGACGGGCTAGTAACCGAAATCGACGAGGAAATTGAAAAACTCAAGACCGAACTTATTTCGGAGCGCGACTATCAGAAACTTCAAAATCAATTTGAGAACAGCTTTGTAAACTCGAATAGCAGCGTCGAAGGAATCGCCAACAGCCTTGCGCGCAACTACATGCTCTACGGAAAAACAGACCTGATCAACACTGAGATCGACATCTACAGAAGTATTTCTAGAGAAGATATCAGAGAAGTTGCGAGAAAATACCTCAACGCAGATCAGCGCGTCGAACTAAAATACATTCCTAAACAAAATTAAATTTTTCGAATATGTATTCATTTCAACATAAGGCATTCAAAGGCAGCTTAGTGCTGCTCTTTACACTCATGAGCTCATGGTCACTGATGGCTCAAATTGATCGATCGGTTCAGCCTCAGCCCAAGGCTGCTCCAAAGATTCAACTAGAAGACCCTCAGACGTTTACGCTGTCGAACGGATTAAAAGTTTTGGTCGTAGAAAACCACAAGCTACCACGAGTACGCGTTCAGCTGCTGTTAGATAATCCGCCTGTCTTAGAAGGAGAAAAAGCCGGAGTCTCGTCTCTGACCGGAGCCCTGTTAGGCAAGGGATCTTCAAACATAAGCAAAGACGATTTTAACGAAGAGGTAGACTTCTTAGGGGCTACAATCAGTTTCTCTGGTCAGAGCGCCTTCGCTTCGACCCTTTCGAGGTACTTTCCGCGAATTCTCGAGCTTATGGCCGAGGCTGCTTTTAATCCCAACTTCTCACAAGAAGAGTTTGAAAAAGAGAAGGAGCGTTTTATTGAAAATCTTAGGTCTGAAGAAAAAGACGTTTCGGCAGTGGCAAGACGCGTTCAGTCTGCATTGGCCTATGGAACAGCCCACCCCTATGGAGAATTTGTGTCAATAGAGTCGCTCGAAAAGGTAACCCTTCAGGACGTTTCAGACTTCTATGCCCGTTATTTTTCGCCAGATAATGCCTACCTAGTCTTAATTGGAGACCTCGACATCAAAACGGCCAAGAAATTAGTGAAGTCACACTTTAAAGACTGGTCAAGCAAACTACAAAATGGGCCGAGCTACAGCGAAGCCAGCAATTTAGCCGAGCCAACGATAAACTTTGTAGACATGCCCAACGCAGTGCAGTCTGAGATCGTTGTTGAAAACCTCGTTTCGCTAAAGATGAGTGACCCCGATTATATTCCTGTTCTTATCGCTAATCAGATTTTAGGCGGAGGGGCAGAAGGTAGACTCTTCTTAAATCTAAGAGAAGACAAGGGCTACACTTACGGCTCTTATTCTA
>JAURPW010000085.1:0-2794 GCA_030836435.1 Flavobacteriaceae bacterium | reverse complement strand
GCTTCAAAAACGGTAGGCTTTATGCCAAAAAGCTCGTGATTTGCCTTCAAGTACTGTAGGGCAATAGTGGCCGATTCTTTCATTACATTACCCAGGTTTCCGGTAATAGAAAGGGATCCTTTGCCTTTTGATAGGCTCGACTCAATAAAGAGAATGGTGCCTCCAACAGCTGTCCAGGCCAAACCTGTGACGACTCCGGCGACTTCATTGGTCTCGTATTGATCGGTATTGTACCTCGGACTACCTAGTACCTGCTCGACAATAGCCTCAGTGTAATTTTTCTCGTAGACCTCTTCAGACGCTTTTTTTATGGCCGCACTTCGGGCAATCTTGGCTAACTGTTTTTGAAGATTTCGCACACCTGACTCCCTGGTGTACTGAGCGACGATTTTCTCTAGTATTTTCTTGCTGAGCTTCAGATCGGTTTTCTTCAAACCGTGATCAGCGAGTTGCTTTGGAAGTAGGTGTTTAACAGCAATCTCTATCTTCTCTTCAAGGGCGTAACCGTTAACTTCAATGAGTTCCATGCGGTCGCGCAAGGCAGCGGGAATGTCACCTATGTTGTTTGCGGTGGCAATAAACATCACCTTAGACAGGTCGTATCCGGCCTCTAAGAAATTGTCGTAGAATGAGTCGTTTTGTTCTGGATCAAGCACCTCAAGCAAAGCCGACGATGGGTCACCTTGAGCGCCATGAGCCAACTTGTCAATTTCGTCTAAAACGAAAACAGGATTCGAAACACCCGCCTTCTTAATATTTTGAATGATGCGACCAGGCATGGCTCCGATATAGGTTTTTCGGTGCCCGCGAATTTCAGCCTCATCTCTAAGCCCACCCAAAGACATTCTCACATAGGGTCTGCCCATGGCTTCGGCTATAGACTTACCTAACGAGGTTTTACCCACACCTGGAGGTCCGTACAAACACAAAATAGGCGACTTCATGTCTCCCTTGAGCTTCAAAACCGCTAGGTGCTCAAGTATGCGCTTTTTGACCTCGGTAAGCCCGTGATGATCTCGGTCGAGTATCTTACGGGCCTTATCCATTTCTATGGAGTCTGCGGCCATATCATTCCAAGGCAATTCCAAGAAAAGCTCGAGGTAGTTGCGTTGAATGGCGTACTCGGCAACCTGCGGATTCATGCGTTGCAGCTTACTCAGTTCGCGGTCGAATAACTTGGCCGTAAGATCGGACCAATTTTTCTTTGCCCCCAGCTGACGCATTTCCTCGATTTCTTCTTCGTGAGAAGCGCCGCCAAGTTCTTCCTGAATGGTCTTCATCTGCTGGTGCAAGAAGTATTCGCGCTGTTGCTGGTCTAGGTCAGAGCGCACCTTAGATTGAATATCGTTCTTTAGCTCTAGACGCTGAAGCTCTACATTCATGAACTGAAGCGTTTTTAGGGCGCGATCTTTTAGATTGCCCAGCGCTAGCAGCTCTTGTTTTTCGGCTACCTTAAGATTTAGATTCGAAGACACAAAGTTGATCAAAAACGATCCGCTTTGAATGTTCTGAATCGCAAAAGAAGCTTCTGAGGGCAGGTTCGGATTAATCTTAATAATCTTAAGCGCGAGCTCTTTTATTCCATCTACAATGGCCTCAAATTCTTTATTATTGGGGGCGGGTTTTTTCTCCTTCATCTCGCTCACCGAAGCTACCATAAACGGTTTTTCTTGAACGATGGCGTTGAGCTTAAACCGCTTTTTTCCCTGAATAATGATAGTGGTGTTGCCGTCGGGCATTTGAAGCACTCTTAAAATACGTGCAACGGTTCCAATTTCATACACATCCTCAACCAAAGGAGACTCTACAGAGGCGTCGCGTTGCGCGACAACCCCAATCGTTTTACTGCCTTGATTGGCCGCCTTAATTAGCGCGATAGAGGTGTCACGCCCAGCAGTGATCGGAATGACCACTCCCGGAAACAAAACCGTATTTCGAAGGGGTAAGATCGGCAAGGTCTCAGGCACCTCCTCGCGGTCCATCTCTTCTTCGTCTTCGGGAGAGAGCAACGGAATGAGCTCTGCATCATCTTCTATTGACTGAGCCGACAAATTGTCAAATCCTAAGTATATCTTTGAGTTCATAAAGTCATTTACGTCATTTTGTCACCCTTATCACCTTAAAAAGCAACATACGCCCTGATTTTTAAGGGGCGCAAATATAGGTTCAATTAATGTGCCAAGATGTTTTTGTAACATTTATAAACGTTTACCGTCTTATAGCTAAAAACACATCCCAATGAAAAGCTCATTTCTCTATGTAACTGCAGCGATTTGTTCACTCGCACTTACGAACATCAGCACTGCGCAAGAACAAAAGCGCATCGATCTAGACGCCTTTAACGAACTCATGATCGGCGGAGACTTTAACGTCATTCTCACTGACGAAGCCTCGGGCAGCCTGACACTCAAGGGTAGCAAAGAAGCCGTTGAAGAGGTGTCGGTGACCTTGCGCAATCAAAAACTACGCATAGAAAAGAAGAAAAGCAGTTACTGGATGAACTTCGGAAAAAGCAGTCATCGGGTGACGGTAGAGATCCCATCGACCACCTTAAAAGGACTTTACCTTTCGGGATCGGGTAATCTGAGCGGGCCAATTAAAGCAGACAATCAATTAAAAGTCGTAGTCTCTGGCTCGGGATCGATCGAGAGCGACCTTGGCGATGTCCAATACATTAATGCTTCAGTTTCGGGCTCGGGAGATCTCACTCTTACCGGCAGTTGCGACACCCTTACACTTCAAATAGCCGGATCAGGCAATATCAACGCCGATGAGCTTCGCGCTAAAGTAGTTG
>JAURPW010000084.1:0-4081 GCA_030836435.1 Flavobacteriaceae bacterium | reverse complement strand
TGATGCGATAAACGTAGTGTTTTAAGTTTTTTAACAAATTATTTACATTGTTTTTTCCAAAACATTTAATAATTTTTAATAAACAACGATCAAAACTTGCCAAATCCTGATTTTTAGGTCGCCATAAATAGGTAATTAGAAAAAAAGAAGAAAAGTCAGGCTTTAATCAACTGCAGAGCCAAGCGATAGCCACCATAGGTCAGCAGTAAACCGAGAACAATACTCAGCCCTACATACAGCAGGTACGCAGCAAATCCGTGCTTTTCGAGCAGCTTAAGGCTTTCCCATGAAAGGGTTGAAAAGGTGGTGAAGCCTCCGCAAAAACCCGCAACGGCGAGTAAAAACAGAGAAGATTGCAGATTTTTTGAGAACAAGGGTATAAGCAGACCGATCAACAGGCAGCCGATCATGTTCGCACTGAAGGTCCCCCAATGAAATACGGCATTTGCGCGATTCAAGAGCTGGGAGAGCAGAAATCGAGCCATGCTGCCCGCACCTCCGCCTGCAAAAACCAGTAGATAGGGCCACCACTGCTTCATGGGCGAAGCAGGGCTTTGAGCACACTTAGAAGTGCCACAAAAGCAATAAAGGCGACGAGCACCCATCGGGCACCCTTAAAGTAGCGCTGATGTAAGGCCCTGTCTTTCTTATAGGCTAGCACAATCAGGCTTATAAAACCTACCGCAAAGAATGCGGCAAAAATGAGTTGACCTGTGCTAAACATCGGCGTTGATTCGGTACCTCCACTGGTGAATATCTTCGGCACGGTTGCGCTGAATGTCGGTAAGGGCCTTTTTTAAACGGGCGCCGTAGGCATCCTCGACCGCATCGAGTTCGTAATTCACTCCGCGGTAACCGAAACTCTTGATTTCACTGACCACAGCCGCTGTTCCGGCGCCGAATAGTTCGAGCAGTTTGCCGTTTTCGAATCCGTCAAGCAGTTCTTGTACCGCTATAGCTCGCTCCTCAATGGGTATATTAAGGTCGTGACAGAGTTGTACCATGCTCTTTCTAGTGATACCGTCTAAGATGGTATCTGATACAGGGCTGGTTACTAAGGTGTCTTCAAAGCGGACGAAGACATTCATGGTTCCGGCCTCTTCTATATACTTATGCGTTAAGGCATCTGTCCAGATTACTTGTTGATACCCTTCTGCTTTCGCTAGCTCGGTGGGGTAGAATTGCCCTCCGTAGTTTCCGGCCGCTTTGGCATATCCGAACCCACCCGGAGCCGCACGAGAAAACTGCTCTTCAATTTTAACCGCTATAGCATCACTGAAGTAAGAGGCTACGGGCGCACAAATGATGCAAAAACGGTATTCCAATGAGCGGTTTGCCTTGATGGCCGGTTCGGTAGCAAATACAAAGGGTCTTATGTACAGCGAGCTTCCTTCATCTTCGGGAATCCAATTCTTCTCAAGAGCGATCAGGTGATTTAAGGCCTCCAAAAACTGGCCTTCGTCTATGGTCGGAATCGCCAAGCGCTCACACGAGCGATTGAATCGTTTTATGTTTTGGTCTGGTCTGAATAAAAAGGCGTTATTGTCTTTGTCTTTATAGGCCTTCATCCCTTCGAATAGTGCCTGGCCGTAGTGAAATACGCTAGACGAAGGGTCCATGCTCATTGGCCCGTAGGGCACGATCTCTGGGGCAGACCATGCGCCATTTTTGAAATCAGAAATCACCATGTGATCGGTAAACAGTGAACCGAATGCTAGGGTTTTGTAGTCTACAGCTCCTAATCGCGTCTGCGCTGCCTTTGTGATTTTCATAAAACCAGATTTTAAGCGTAAAAATACGAGTTCTTCCTTTACTTTTATGCTTGTGAAAGTGGAGATTCTCACTACAGCTGACAACAGTAAAACGCTTCATTTACCTGAGCTCAATGAACAGTATCATTCGAAGCACGGGGCGCTTACAGAGGCTGAACACGTCTATATCAAGGCCGGATTGCAGCACTGGCTGGCAGCCAATGCTTATTCGGGCGACTTGAACGTATTTGAGCTGGGCTTCGGAACGGGTATGAATGCGGTACTTACAGCCACTTACCTTGCTGAGCACCCAGAAATCAACTGCAACTACACGGTTATAGATCCGTTTATTTTAACTGCTGAACAGTACAGTTTCTTTGTTGAAGAATCATGGGCGATTAGGGCTCCCTTTATGGCTATGCATGAAGCGCCATGGGGTGAGACTGTTGCCATTAGTCCAAATTTCAGTCTGTTAAAAATTCAAAGCACTTTTGAAGACTTTCGTGCTCAAAAGGGAGTTGATCTGCTGTATTACGACGCTTTTGGGCCTCGGGTTCAACCTCAGTTATGGGAATCGTGGGCGCTTCAAAAGTGCGCTGATATGATGAATCCAGAGGCGGTATGGGTGAGCTATTGCGCCAAGGGCTCAGTGAGAAGGGGGCTTCAAGAAGCGGGTTTGTCGGTTGAGCGTTTACCGGGCCCACCTGGTAAGCGAGAACTATTAAGGGCGTCCTCCAAAATACACTAAAATGAAGGTTTTACTAACAGGAGCCACAGGCTTGGTCGGATCGCACATCGTTAAGCTGTTGTCAGAACGAGGTGTTTCGATTAACTACTTTACCCGTACACTTAAACCTACTGCTCTTGAGGGCAGCAATGCTTTTCTATGGAATCCCGATCGCTTAGAATGGGACCCTAAAGCTCTAGAAGGGGTGACTCATGTGATTAATTTGGCTGGCGCCTCTATAGCCGAGCGCTGGACGGCCGCCTATAAAGAAGAAGTCGTACGCAGCCGTGTGAACAGTCTCAAGACTCTTAAAATGGCCTTGGAACAGCGCACGCAGCTGGGTGATGTGCGTGTTTTGTCAGCTTCTGCCATTGGATGTTATGCTTCAGACTACGATGTTCAGCACAGCGAGCTGAGCGTGCACATGGGTAACGATTTTTTAGCCGAGGTAGTTCAATTGTGGGAAGAGGCCGCCAAAGCCATACTTCCGGTAGCTCATTCGCTATGTTTATTGCGCATTGGGATTGTACTTGACCGCGAACAAGGCGCCTTGCCGAAGTTATTGACCCCTATAAAGTGGGGAATGGGCGCGCCGTTGGGCAATGGAAGGCAATGGCAATCGTGGATACACGTTGATGACCTGGCTCGGCTGTTTGTGTATCTGCTCGACCATGACCTGGGACCAATTGTGAACGCTGTGGCACCGAATGCATTGAGGCAGAAAGAACTGACAACCGTCATTGCCTCAACCCTTAAAAAACCTTTGTGGTTACCCGCCGTTCCCGAATGGGTATTAAAGCTCATCCTGGGAGAAATGTCTGCAGTGGTGCTTCAGTCTCAGCATGTAATATCAACAGCAATAGAGGGTTCCGACTTTAAATTTCAGTTTCATTCGGCCAAAGAGGCCTTAGAAGATCTGCTCATTTACTAAGTGACATTTTGACATCAGCGGATTATATGGCAGTAAATTTGATAAGTAAAAGGCGTTCTCCTTAAAGAATGAAAACAGTATGAGCAAGAAGAATTCAAAAGCCAAGCAAGAAGCGCAACAGGCAGAAGATAGCGGTTTAGACCAAGCCCAAGGGGTAAATGAGTCTGAAACTACAGCTAAAGACGAAGGTCAGTCGGCTGCTCCAACCACAGAAGATTTACTGGCGCAAGAAAAAGATAAATTTTTAAGGCTCTTTGCAGAGTTTGAAAATTATAAAAAGCGCACGACTAAAGAACGCATCGACTTGTTTAAGACGGCCGGAAGAGAGGTAATTAGCTCTATGTTGCCCGTTATTGACGATTTCGAACGCGCCTTGGCTGAGCTTCAAAAGCAAGAGCAGACAGAACATGCAGAGGGTATTCTACTCATTTACAATAAGCTAGTCGAAACATTAAAGGCTAAAGGGCTTACAGTACTTGAGGTAGCCGCAGGAGACGCCTTCGACTCAGAACTTCACGAGGCGATTACGCAGATAAAAGCACCAGACGAGTCACTGGTGGGTAAGATTATTGACACGGTTGAAAAGGGCTACAAACTCGGAGATCAAATTATTCGTCACCCCAAAGTGGTGGTAGGAAATTAAAACTAGATGAAAGAAGACTTTTACGACAT
>JAURPW010000083.1:0-6901 GCA_030836435.1 Flavobacteriaceae bacterium | reverse complement strand
GATAGGCTATAGGTGGAAGCGCAGTAATGTGTGTAGCCGAGTAGTACTAATTGCTCGTATACTTGCACAGTCCCTTGTGTAATTCTTATTTATCTAGAAACTTACCGATTTGATTTGATTTTTATAGCCATAAAGGCTTTCGTCTCTATTATGTCATTTATATACCGTATTGAAAACTTTGGTGGCCATTGCGGTAGGGTTCACCTCTTCCCATCCCGAACAGAGAAGTTAAGCCTGCCAGCGCCGATGGTACTGCCCCAAAAGGTGGGAGAGTAGGTCGCCGCCATCCTCGAGCCCCGCACAGCAATGTGCGGGGCTTTTTTTTGTCTTATACTTTCCTTTCTAGTTGGGCTAGGCCCAATAAAAAAGCCCCCTGTTGAGGAGGCTTTTTACAATCACTTAGCGTTTCGTGTCTTAGATGATTGGTGTTTGCGTGAATTACATAAAAGTTACAATCGGGGTAGATCGCCGTCTCCCTTCAACGGAAGGTGGCTGTAGCCCATGAGGTACTCATCTACATGGTGGGCGGCTTGACGTCCTTCGGCAATGGCCCAGACTATAAGTGACTGCCCTCTGCGCTGGTCTCCAGCTGCGAATACACCCTTGCGTGTGGTTTGGTAATTGGATTCTGT
Organism: Flavobacteriaceae bacterium; assembly: GCA_030836435.1. GTDB lineage: Bacteria > Bacteroidota > Bacteroidia > Flavobacteriales > Flavobacteriaceae > UBA3478. Next base: position 6,269 of record JAURPW010000083.1, on the reverse strand, counting down.
GGCTTTTACATTACCCCTTTCGTCGAACTGCAGTTCGAATTGTTCGGCTAGCGTTTTTTCAGAACCGGTAAATCCTAAAGCCAACAAGGCCATGTCGCATGGCCAGGTCTTTTCGGATCCTTCTTTTTCAACCAGTTGCATGCGTTTGTTTGCGCCCAACTTCCATTCGACCTCTACGGTGACTAGTGCAGTGAGTTCCCCTTTCTCATTTCCAACAAACCGCTTGGTCATAATACTGAAATGGCGGTCTACCCCTTCTTTATGTGAGGTGCTCTCGCGTAAGCGCATGGGCCAGAAGGGCCACGGTTGATCTTGAGGGCGATCGGGAGTTGCCATGGGCATAATCTCGAAGTTCTGAATACTTTTGGCTCCTTGTCTTCTTGAGGTGCCTATACAGTCAGACCCGGTGTCGCCTCCACCGATGACGATGACGTGCATGTTTTTGGCACTGATCTCTTCTTCAGAATAGGGAAGGGCGCTAACGCGTCTGTTGCTCTGTGGCAAAAAATCCATGGCCTGTACGACTCCTTTAAGGTCGGCCCCTTCAATGGGCAGCCCTCTTCGCATGGCTGCTCCGCCGCAGAGTACAACGGCGTCGTACTGATGCTCGAGCTCGGTGGCCGAGATGTCTTTTCCGACGTGAACTCCGGTTATAAACTCAATACCCTCTTCTTCGAGCAGCGCAATACGTCTGTCGATTATGGTTTTTTCGAGTTTAAAGTCTGGAATTCCAAAACGCAACAATCCGCCAACGCGCTCATCGCGTTCGTAAACGGTTACCCAGTGCCCTGCTCTATTGAGTTGTTGAGCGGCGGCTAGGCCGGCCGGCCCCGAGCCGATTATAGCGATCTTCTTTTCAGTACGCTCATTCGGAGGCAGTGCCTTTATATATCCGTTTTTAAAAGCCGATTCGGCAATATTTTTCTCAATGTTTTCTATGCTCACCGGGTCTTCATTGATTCCCAGTACACAGGCCTCCTCACAAGGTGCAGGGCATAGCCTGCCGGTGAATTCAGGAAAGTTGTTGGTGGCGTGAAGAATCTCTGAGGCCTTATCCCATTTTCCCTCGTAAACGGCGTCGTTGAAGTCAGGAATGAGGTTGCCAAGCGGGCATCCGCTGTGACAAAAGGGAATTCCGCAGTTCATGCAGCGCGCTCCCTGCTCCTTTAAGGCCGCCTCTTCTAGTGGCGTAGTAAATTCGTTATAATTCTTAGTGCGCTCTTCTACCGGAAGATAGCCCTCTGTTTTTCGTTGGTATTCTAGAAAACCAGTAATTTTTCCCATAGTCTTAGTTGTTTATGGTTTCGTTTTCTTTCTCAATGCGGATCAGCGCCTGGCGGTATTCTTCAGGTAAGACCTTCACAAAATGCTTGACCTCTTCTTCCCAGTTGAGCAGTAGCCTTTCTGCCTTGCTGCTCATGGTGTAGTTGTAGTGATTTTCGAGAAGTTGGTGCAATTCGGCCTGGTCTTCCTCACTTTCAACTGCAAGTAGATTTAATGCATCGTTGGCGACGGCATCGGCTAACTTTTTGTGCGGATCGTATACATAGGCAATACCCCCGCTCATGCCTGCGCCAAAGTTGCGTCCAATTTTTCCGAGTATGACGGCGACTCCGCCAGTCATGTACTCGAGTCCGTGATCACCAATACCTTCAACTACGGCTTTGGCTCCAGAATTGCGCACGCAAAAGCGCTCTCCTGCCAGACCGTTGATGTAGGCCTCTCCAGAGGTTGCTCCGTAAAGGCAGACATTTCCGGTAATGATATTTTCGTCTGAGGCGAAGCTCGCGCCATTGGGGACACGAATCACCAATTTGGCGCCCGATAGGCCCTTTCCGAGGTAATCGTTGGTTGCCCCGTTAACCACCAGGGTAAGCCCACTTGTGCTAAAGGCTCCAAAGCTCTGCCCAGCAAATCCATTGAACACCACTCTTAGTGTATTGTCTGGAAGTCCTTCGGCTCCGTAAATCTTTGAGATTTCGTTACTAATGATCGCTCCAACCGCTCGGTTTGTGTTGGAGATGGGGAACTCAAGACTTGTTTTTTCTCTGCGGTAAAGCGCAGGATGAGCCTTGGCCATGATTTCGAAATCGATGGCGCCTTCGGTTTCATCGACCTGCTTTTCGGTGTTGCGCAATGATGAACCTTCTGGAACGGTCACTTTATGCAGAATCGGAGACAAATCAAGCCCAGCAGCCTTGTAGTGACTTACCACGCTTGTGCGCTGCAGTTTATCAACCTGACCTACCATTTCATCGACCGATCTAAAGCCCAGTTTGGCCATGATTTCTCGAAGTTCTTGGGCAACGAAATACATGAAGTTTACCACGTGTTCGGGTTGTCCTTTGAATTTCTTCCGCAATTCGGGGTTTTGAGTAGCGATTCCGACTGGGCAGGTATTTAGGTGGCAGACGCGCATCATGATGCAGCCTGAGGCTACCAGTGGGGCCGAGGCAAATCCGAATTCTTCTGCACCCAAAAGACAGGCAATAGCCACGTCGCGTCCGGTTTTTAATTGTCCGTCGCATTCTAATACCACTCGGCTTCTGAGGTTGTTCATCACCAGCGTTTGCTGTGCCTCGGCAATACCAAGTTCCCAAGGTAGGCCTGCGTGTTTAAGAGAGGTCAACGGAGAGGCTCCTGTTCCTCCGTCATGCCCAGAAATCAAGATCACATCGGCATTGGCCTTAGAGACACCGGCGGCAATAGTGCCCACCCCGACTTCAGAGACGAGTTTTACATTGATGCGCGCCTCTCTATTGGCTGATTTTAGGTCGTAGATGAGTTGCGATAGATCTTCTATGGAGTAAATATCGTGATGCGGGGGCGGAGAAATCAGCCCTACATAAGGTGTTGAGTTTCGGGTCTTGGCTATAAATCGGTCTACCTTGGGACCAGGAAGTTGCCCTCCTTCGCCCGGTTTAGCCCCTTGAGCCATTTTGATCTGGATCTCTTTGGCGTTAGTGAGGTAATTTGAGGTCACCCCAAATCGCCCTGAGGCGACCTGCTTGATAGCTGAGTTGCGCCAGTCACCATCTTCTGTTTTGTAGAAGCGGGTGGCGTCTTCGCCTCCTTCTCCAGAGTTGCTCTTTCCGCCTATGCGGTTCATCGCCACTGCTAGGTTTTCGTGAGCCTCTTTACTGATGCTTCCGTAAGACATCGCACCGGTTTTAAAGCGCTTTACGATTTCGGTCCACGGCTCGACCTCTTCGAGTGGAATAGGGTCGTAATTGGTGAAATCGAGCAAGCCTCGAATGGTCAATAGTCGCTTTGATTGCTCGTTGATGCGCTCTGCATAGGCCTTATAGGTATCTGGCTCGTTGTTTTTGACGGCCTTCTGTAAATGCGCTATGCTGATCGGGTCAAAGGCGTGTTGTTCGCCGTTTCTTCTCCAGCGGTAGTCTCCTCCGACCTCTAACTCTAAGTCACCCGGAGCTAAGTAAGCCTTAAAGGCTTTTTCATGCCTCAAGGCAATTTCGCGTTCTACTTCGTTGAGACCGATACCCTCTATACGCGTGGTGGTTGTTGGGAAATACTTTTTGACCACCGAAGAATTGATTCCGATGCATTCGAAAATCTGTGAGCCTCTGTATGAGTTCAAGGTAGAAATACCCACCTTGTTCATCACCTTTAATATACCCTTGCCCACAGCCTTGTTGTAGTTGGCTATGGCTTTCTCGGTGTCTTCGTAGCTCAGCTGCTGATTGAGTGCGTGAGCCGCAATCAATTCGTTAACGAGGTAAGGATTCACTGCGCTGGCACCAAAGCCAAAGAGCAGCGCGAAGTGGTGCACTTCTCTGGGCTCGGCCGATTCAATGATGATGCTAGCTAACGCTCTTCTCTGAAGGCGCCCCAACCCGTGGCTGACGTACGAACAGGCCAAAAGGGCCGGAATAGCTGCGGTGTTTTCGTCTACACCACGATCCGATAAAATGAGAATAGACACGCCGTTGTCAATGTGCTCGGCGGCCTCCTCAACCAATTTTTCAAGTGCCCGTTCAAGCCCGTTAACCCCTTCTGAAATAGGGTAGTGCATGTTGAGGGTGGCCGTGTCAAATCCGCCGTTATCTTCAACCCTGCGAATCTTTTCGAGATCTTCTTTAGAGATCACCGGATTCTTGATCTTTAACTTTTTACAGTGCTTGTCGGTTATCTCAAAGAGATTGTGGTCGCGACCTAGGGTGAGACTGATGTCTGTGATCAGCTCTTCACGGATGCCGTCTAGCGGCGGGTTGGTGACCTGAGCGAATAGTTGTTTGAAGTAGTTATACAAGAGTTGCGGACGCTCAGATAATACAGCTATGGGCGTGTCAGAGCCCATAGAACCTATGGGTTCAGCTCCTTGTTCAGCCATCGGCATGATGATACGGCTGATGTCTTCTTGGCTGTATCCGAAGAACTTGGCCCTGGTCTCTAGCCCGGCCTTGGGCTGGTGCACTTCACAGGCTCCGTAAGGAATGTCTTTGAGGTGCTTCAGGTTGCTTTCTACCCATTCTTTGTAAGGGTGTTTACTGACAATTGAGCGCTTTACGTCTTCGTCTTGAATGATTTTTCCGGCCTCCATGTCTACCAAGAACATTTTTCCGGGTTCTAGCCTTCCGTGCGATTCAATGTTTTCAATGGCAATGTCTACTACACCGATCTCAGAAGACATAATCACGTATCCGTCTTTGGTCACCGAGTAGCGTGAAGGCCTCAGGCCGTTGCGGTCGAGTACGGCTCCGATGTAGGTTCCGTCGGTAAAGGGTATAGAGGCAGGGCCGTCCCAGGGCTCCATAAGACAAGAGTTGTACTCGTAAAACGCGCGTTTGTCGGGGTCCATTGACTTGTTGCGCTCCCAGGCTTCGGGCACGAGCATCATCATGGCCTCAGGCAGCGTGCGCCCGGTCATGAGAAGCAGTTCTACGACCATGTCTAGGCTCGCCGAATCTGATTTTTTGGGAAGTACAATCGGAATGATATTCTTGATTTCGTCGGTGAACCACTCGCTCTTCATGAGGTCTTCTCTCGAGCGCATGCGCGAAACATTTCCGCGCAGTGTGTTAATTTCTCCGTTGTGACATATAAATCTAAAGGGCTGTGCCAGATCCCATGTGGGGAAGGTATTGGTTGAAAAACGTTGATGCACCAGCGCCAGTCGGGTGATACAGTGTTCGTCTTTTAAGTCAAGGTAATAGGCGCTAATGTCTTCAGGCTTGAGTAGACCTTTATATATGATCACCTTTGTTGAAAAGCTCGGTATATAAAAAAGACTGGCCTCAGAGAGTTTAGAGTTCCATATAGCGTGTTCGGCCTTTTTTCGGGCGATATAGCGCTTTACCTCAAAGGTATGCGTATCGAAGCCTTCAGGCTTGGCCACAAATAGCTGACGCACAAAAGGCTCAGACTCTGCGGCAATCTCACCCAACACGCTGCGGTTTACCGGAACGGTTCTCCAACCTAGAACGTCTAATCCCTGTTCTTTCAGTTGGGTCTCTAAAGTGTTTTCGCAAAAGCGGCGTTGGTTTTCTTTTTGAGGCAGAAATACGTTGGCTACCGCATAGCTGTCTGGCGCCGGCAATTCGAACTTCACCTGACTCTTAAAAAAATCGTGTGGGATGTCGATTAATATTCCGGCCCCGTCACCCGTTTTTCCGTCAGCATTGACCGCACCCCTGTGCTTGAGGCGCACGAGTATCTCCAGTGCCTTATGAATAATATCGTTGCTCTTATTTCCGTTTAAGCTGCATATAAATCCGGCACCACAATTGTCGTGTTCGAATTCGGGAAGATATAGGCCTTGGGCTTCTAATGGCATAGGTGAAATTTTTACAAAAACTATTGAAGCTATAAAATATTTATACCAATAGCCTTAAAACTCTTAATAATTCACAACAATGAGGGCTGTTGTGATTCTAATTAATAATCTACGAAATAAAAACACGGGATTTTAACAATTTAACAATGCGTCTAACCCTGTTAAGACCTGAAATCCCCTTATAAAAATTTCTATATTAGGGCCCAACAACACGATCAACACATGGAAACCATTATCATAGCGCTCTTTTTTCTAGGTTACCTTTTCATTACACTAGAACACAACGTCAAAGTTGACAAGCTCATTCCGGCCTTGGCTATGATGGCCTTGTTGTGGGCTGTGGCCGCCTTAGGACATCTAGAAATGTTCGAGGTAAATACAGAGCTCAAAAAGCTAGAACCTACCCATCTTGAAGAGATTCTGTTGCACCACTTGGGTAAAACCGCAGAGATTTTGGTGTTTTTACTAGGGG
>JAURPW010000082.1:0-2723 GCA_030836435.1 Flavobacteriaceae bacterium | reverse complement strand
TTTTCTTTTTTGGTAACAAACCAAGCAATTCCAAAAATCAATAAGAAATAAGCAGCGATTACAGTGAAATCTATAGCTCCTAGGGTTTCCATAAAGTTGTCATTATGATTAGTAACTTTGCAATTTAGACCTTTTTTGTAATTAACACGGAGTGTTGTGGTAAAGCAATTGTTTTTTGTCGGATTTGTGATTCTGAGCTTGAATCTTCAAGCTCAAATCGGGGATTTGCCAAAGGCTAGGCCCATCATTAAAGGACAAAATCCCAATCTAGGAGTTAAAAATGACTCGAAAGGAACGCTACTCAGAATGCCTTCTGTACTTGACAGCAGCCTCACAAAACCAAAATCCGGACCTCAGCTCATCGATCAATCGAACCTCAAAGATGCAGGTTTTGATTTAGTCATTGATCCCAAGATCGCACTTGCAGAAAATGCAAATACCAATCTCGCTAGAGGAGATATGTATCTCGGTGATGTCAAAACCTCTGCAGACAACGTAGGGATCGCTATAAGAGATCACGGAGAAATTGACGGGGATCGCGTACTCATTCTTGTCAATGAAGTCGTCGTTGAGTACAATGCCTTACTAAGCGGACGTTTTCAAAAGCTTAATGTAGCATTAAAAGAAGGCTTTAACACCATCGAATTCAGAGCACTAAATCAAGGATACGCTGGCCTAAACACCGCCCAATTATTGGTGTTGGATGACAAAGGCGAAGCAATTAAAAACCAAAGTTGGTATTTAGCGACCGGTTCTACGGCAAAAATTATCGTTGTAAAAACACCAACCCTAGAAGACTAGTAACGTTCGCCAGGATGGTAGGTTTCTATGGCTCTTCGAAGCACCTCCTCTTTGTAAAAAGGAACCTTTTTAAAAGCACCTTCTGCATAAAGTGAGGTCTGATCATCGAAGTGCTTAGAGCTAGGATCACCACTCTGACCACCTGCTAGTAGACTGTAAGCCTCAACCTTATCACCGAATTCTACAACGGCCACAAAACTATTACCACGGGTACCGTATATCTTTTTAGTGTTATTGTGATAACGCGCTCCGTAGGCAGCCAGTGCACCCCAACGACCACTTGCATGCGCAATGGCAACACTTGGCAAAGAATCGTTGAAGGCTTGATAAATAGAGCCATCAATCCTTTGATATCTATTTACCTCACCCCATTCAATCAGCGGCGTACCAAAATCAGTAATCATCTGTTCTGCAGTGGCTCTCAACAGCGCTAATTTCCTTTTAGGATCACTTTCACTACTTCCCCAAAAGGTCAAATGTTCCAATTCGCTATATCCATTAGGGCGTTTAATTTCTTTAAGAAGTCGCGTGCCATAGAAATGCGCAATACTCATGGCCTTGCTGTCTAGATCTGTTTTAAAATCCCAAGAGCGCAAAGCTTCGATAATAGGAGAGAGTTCTGGGTCTGGAAAACGATCGTAAGCACCAATAAGACCCGGAATCAACACTTCAAAAGCAGGTAAACTCGGATCATAAGCAAGCTGAATCAACGATAGCAAATCGTGTTTTTGTTCATTAGCGAGCAGTCTGATGGCGTGAATGCCTCTGAAATTCTCGGGAGCTGTACTCATATAATACGGATAATCTTCAGGCTTTGGGCTATCATTACCAGCTAAGGTAAATGGGGTAGAGTTGCAGTTTTGTAACCATCCCGTCGAAGGGTTTAAGAGCGTGATATGCTCGCTTACCTCATGAAGTCCTTGCCAATCGGTTTCTGGATTAGTACCATCTACAGGTTGTGCATAATCGAATCTTGTATTGCGTTTCGGAATAAAATTCCCATGCCAGTAGGCAATATTGCCCTCTGCATCAGCATAGACCGTGTTGTTCGAAGAGTTCGTTTTCAAGTTCATCATGTTACTAAAACCTTCATATCCGTTTTGCTTGGTCCGAATAAACGACTGTTCTAGTGCACGAGCCGGCGACCACATCATCGCCGTTGATACCCACTTATCGTCTAACTGATGAGTGACTGGGCCATGATGGGTGCGATAAAGGGTATAGGTCTCTTCAACTAGGCTGCCATCTTCTGATCTAACTTTCAAAGTAGTGTCAAAAGATTTTACAGGCCTCCACTGGGTTCCGTATCGATATTCAAGACCATTTCCAGTCATGCGAACCTCTTCTACAAACTCATCGATGACATCGGTATAGGTTGAGGTATGCATCCATCCGGTCTTCTCATTAAAACCTTGATAGATGAAAAATTGACCCCAAGTCACCGCACCATAGGCGTTCAAGCCTTCTTCACTAACCACATGCATCTCTCCTCTAAAAAAGAACGAGGTGTGAGGATTGATTAGCAGCATAGCATTACCCGATTTCGTTTTATGGGAATTAAGTACTATTCCATTAGACCCTGCAGGTTCTAAAAGTGCAACCTCTGCTGCAATAGCCTCAGATTCTATAAAATCAATGGGTCGTTGATCTCCATAAAAAGCTTTGATCTTACGGGCCGAAACCCTCTCGATATCTCCGCCAATAGATCCTTCGCTAAAGTAATAAGGCATCCAAGGCTCGAAATGCTCGATCACCCGCGGCTGAACCTCTGGGTGAGTCTCTAAATAATAATTGACACCATCTGCAAAAGCAACACAAAGTTCTTTGAGCCAATCAGGACTTTCCTCAAAAGCGGCTTTGGCTTCATCTTCGGTCATGAATAGGTGGGCGCGAAGGTCACTATATAAAGCAGTTGAACCTTC
>JAURPW010000081.1:0-4099 GCA_030836435.1 Flavobacteriaceae bacterium | reverse complement strand
GCGCATTGCTTAGCCTGTCTTAAAAATCCTTTTGAGATAAAAGCCCTCCCACTTTCAGCGTAAACCAAATGGAGCCTATAACCCAATTTGTTTAGCACTTTTATGGCCGATTTTACCAGTGAAGCGTCGAGGTACCTACTGAATTCATCAATATAGAGCACCACTTCTTTTATGGGTTTATCAGGCTTTGGTAATTGGCCGTAAAAACGGTGATAATTAACTGAGTAAACTTTGGGCAAAGAGCGCTTACTGGCCACACCCAAAAAGCCCTTTATCAGGTAACTTACAGGACTTTTAAAGACTCCATTAGCCAACCAGGCTGCATTCGAAGCCAGTTTGTTGAGTGAGGTACTATAGGCGAAAAAGCGGCTTCTAAGGCTGTAACCCTTTTTCTCTTGGTATTGAAAGAGGTATTCAGCCTTTAATGTGGCCATATCTACGTTTGAAGGGCACTCACTCGCACAGGCTTTACAGCTCAGACATAAGTCTAGTGCTTCAACCACTTCTTCGTGTGAAAAAGCATCCAGTTCGTTTTCTTGAGTGATAAACATGCGCAGTGCATTTGCCCGTGCTCTTGTCGTGTCTTTTTCGTCTCTGCTTCCGTGGTAACTAGGACACATGCCGCCGTGTGCTTCTTCGGTCTTTCGGCAGTCACCGCTTCCATTACACTGTTCAACAGCCCTTAGATAACCTTGCGAATCGGAGAAATCTAAAAATGTGTCTAGTTTAGGTTCTTGACGATCCGGTTCGTAGCGCAGGGCCTTATCCATTGGATACGGATTGACAATCTTCCCTGGGTTAAATAAACCCTGAGGGTCAAACAACTGTTTGATCTCTTTAAAAAGAGCGTAGTTGTCTTCCCCTACCAGTTCTGGTAAAAATTCGGCCCTTACTATACCATCTCCATGTTCTCCGCTAAAACTACCCTTGTATTTTTTAGTCAAATACATTACATCGGTGGTGATCGAACGAAAGAGCACAACGTCTTCTGACTTTTTTAAATTGAGAATAGGTCTTAAGTGCAATTCACCTGCGCCAGCATGAGCATAGTAAACGGCTCTTTGGCTATAGCGCTTCATGAGCGCTGAAAACTCCATTATAAAGGGTTTGAGATCGGAGAGCGCAACGGCTGTGTCTTCAATGCACGCCACCGCTTTCTCATCACCAATCATATTTCCTAAAAGGCCTAGTCCTGCTTTGCGCAGTTCGTGGGCCTTCTGAATAGAGTCACCCTCAAGCACTGGAGAAGCGTAACTCGAACTCTGTTGTTTTAAGAAGTCTATTAATTCAGAAACCTGGCGAGCTAGATCTTCGGCAGAATGGGCGCGGACTTCAAGCATTAATAGGGCCTCTGGGTCACCAACCACAAAATCACGCGCGCTGCTGTACAACTTGTTGCCTTTGGTGCAATCGAGAATAACCTTATCCATCATCTCACAGGTATAAAGCGTGTGCTTCATCACTGTCTCTACATCACTTAAACAACCCTCTAAGGAGTCGTAATGCGTAACCACCATAGCCCCGTAAGCAGGCGGAATTTCATCGAGCCTTAGTTCAATTTCGGAGGTAAAAGCAAGCGTACCTTCACTTCCACACAAAAGCTTAGCCACATTACAATGCTGAGTATCTCTTGCCTCTTCTAGATCGTTAATGAGCACATCGATGGCATATCCGGTGTTTCGTCGGTGAATTTCGGCTTTAGGAAAATGCTCACGAACCTGTTCTTTCACGCCCTCACGGCTAAGCATTTCAAGCAAGCGTTCTTCTATGACTTTTCCCTGTTTACTTTTTTGCAAGCTCGGGGACTCTTCTCCAAATTCGTGAATCGAACCATCAGCCAAGACTGCTCTTAGTTTGGCTATTTTGTCACGGGTGACTCCGTAGCGAATAGAAGTAGTTCCTGAGCTATTATTGCCCACCATTCCACCAATAGTACAACGGTTAGCTGTTGAAGTATTCGGGCCAAAAAATAGGCCGTAGGGCTTTAAGTAACTATTGAGCTCGTCGCGAATGACCCCGGGCTGCACTCTAATTCTTTTAGCTTTTTCGTCAAACTCGAGAATTTTGGTGAGGTGCCTTGAGGTATCGACAACTACACCCTCCCCTACACATTGTCCGGCTAGCGAAGTGCCTGCGGCTCTAGGAATTAACGAAATCTGATTGGCGCCCGCCCACTTGACAATTTCTTGGAGATCGTTTTCGTCTTTCGGAAAGGCCACGCCCAAAGGATTCATCTGGTAAACTGAAGCATCGGTGGCATATATCGCTCTGTACAGCTCGTCTTCTAGCAATTCACCTTTAAAACGGGTCTTTAGTTCGTTAAATAGTGCTGACTTTATCATTTAGTTTCGACGCTTTAAGACCCAGAAAAAGAGCAGTAGTGGTATCACTAAAACTAAAGTTAGGGTAGAATTGTTCAAAAATAGAGCTGGTTTTAAAAGGGCGGTTAGAATGAATCCGCCAATGGCTCCGCCAAAATGCGCAGCATGCCCTATTCGGTCGGTGTTTTTATACATGCCGTAAACCGAATACATGAGAAACCCAAATCCAAACAACGGCGCCGGAATGGGCAATGGAATGGGTATGATCATCAACTGCATTCCTGGGTAAAGTAAAATGGAAGAGTACACAATTCCCGAAACCGCTCCAGAAGCACCAACTGCTGAATAGTAAGATTCGTTTTTATGCACCCATAAAGTGAACAGATTTCCAGCAAGTAGAGCGGCTATGAATAAGATAAAAAAGTTGGTGCTTCCTAATAATCGATAAACCGTCGGAGCAAAGAAATAATAACTGATTCCATTAACTAGCAGGTGCCAAAAGCCCACGTGTAAAAATCCAGAGCTGATCATTCGATACCACTGGCCATTTTTGATGGCATTGATCTGAAACGAATAGCGGTCAAACCAGTCCCTGTCGTTAAAGCCCTTTAAGGAAATTAGCGCGATTACGATTAACAAAAAGATATAAGGTGGTATCAAATCAGGGCTCAATATCTAGGTAGCAAATATACTTATCTTTATGCCCTTGTATGTGGGCATTAATTCTCTTTGTTGCGGTAATTCCTTGGGTGTATTTTTGGTCTGTACTGCCCTTCAGATTTTTGCACGCTTTCTCTTCATTGCTCTCTAAATTATTTTACGGTGTTTTTAGCTACAGAAAAACCTTGGTAGAAAGCAATATCAAAAAGGCTTTTCCAGGCATTAGCAAAGAAGAACTACTGGGTATTTCCACCTCTTTTTACACACATTTTACCGACCTATTAATTGAGATTGTCAAGGGCGTAACCATGAGTAACAGCACTTTTAAGAAGCGATTTAAGGTGGTTAATTTTGAAGAGGTCGAAGGCGTACTTACTAGTGGTAAGTCGGTTGTCTTAATGGCTGCTCATCTCAATAATTGGGAATGGACTTCGGCTCTGGCCTTGTATACTAGGCATCCGTTTTACGCTATTTATCAGCGATTGAATAACACCTATTTTGATGCCTTCATGAGGAAGAACAGAGCTCGAACAGGTTTGCATTTACTCCCGACCTATCTAACCAAGACAACTATTGAACAGCACCAGAAGGATAAAAAAGTGGCCCTTTATGGGTTTTTGAGCGATCAATCACCCACACTCAAAAAGGCGAAATTATGGACCACCTTTTTTGATCGATATGTGCCCGCTCATACGGGGGCAGAAGAGTTGGCCCGCAAACACGACATGGCCGTTTTTTATATGCACTTAGAAAAGGTCAAGCGTTCGCACTATAAAGCTACCTTCAGTTTGATCGCAGAAAACGCCGCTCAAGAAGAAGAGTTCGAGATTACAAAGACATTTTTACGCTTAGCAGAACAAAGCGTTCGTAAGCAGCCTCATAACTACCTATGGACCCATAGGCGTTTCAAGCACGAAAGAGCGAATAGCGCTGGGTGAATCAGGCCAGACTACGCAGCTCATCACCGAATTTATCCGCAAGCGCCTTAGCCTCTTCAGGGCTCTTTGCCTCGGTATAGATTCTAACGATCGGCTCTGTGTTTGATTTTCTAAGATGCACCCAAGAGTCTTCAAAGTCAATCTTCACTCCGTCAATGCAGAGCGGAGACTGGTCGGCGT
>JAURPW010000080.1:0-4417 GCA_030836435.1 Flavobacteriaceae bacterium | reverse complement strand
GCTGAGAGCAGATCGGCGGTATAATCAACCCCGTCTCGACCCATAGTGAAATCATGAATAGGGGGCTCGTACCCCTCTTGAATCAGTGTGGTCTCTACAATGCCCGTGAATGATCCCGGGTGTTCTGGAAACGATCCGTCTGTCACAATGCGCTCTTTGCGCCCCTCTAATTCAAACTCCCAACTGTACTCGTAGATCTCCTGAGCGGCGTCTTCTGGAATGAGCATTGAATACTCAATATTGGCCCCAATATGATAGGGTCTAAAATCAAATACCGGAAGGTGATTGAGCACATAGTAGGCGTAAACGCCGCAGAATACAGTACTCAAAGTCATTAGCAGCATGCGCATTCTGCCCTTGAAAAGGGGTTGAATATGCGCCGAATTAAACCACAACCATAGCACAAAAACGAGTAAGATAACGTCTTTGGTAAACGACTCCCAAGGGGTGAGTTTGATGGCGTCGCCAAAACATCCGCAGTCGGTGACCTTATTGAAATAGGCCGAATAAAACGTCAAAAAGGTAAAAAATACGATCATCGCCAAAAGGCTATAGAGCGTAAATTTCTTAAAAGACCCAAGCCACAGAAATATCCCCAACAACACCTCAAATACCACCAAGAATAAGGCTAACTCTAAGGCCAAAGGAGAAAGTGCAGGTAGATTCAGCACGCCGGCTCCGAAGTACTCCTCCAGTTTAAAAGAAAAACCAACGGGGTCGTTTAACTTAATCAGACCAGATAGAATGAACACAAAGCCGGTTAGGGCCCGAATAAGATGCGTTAAGCCCTTCATGATTGATCGAGATGAATTAAAGCGAAAACGGAGTAATTGAGCATGTCTTGGTAGTTGGCCTCAATGCCTTCGCTAACTAGCGTTTTACCCTGATTATCTTCGATCTGTTTTACGCGTAAAACCTTTTGCAAAATAAGATCCGTAAGTGAGCTGACGCGCATGTCTCTCCACGCCTCTCCGTAGTCGTGGTTTTTATCGAGCATTAATGCCTTGCACTGGGCAACCTTTTGCTCGTAAAGCTCAAGGGCCTGTTCAGGCGACAGATCAGGCTGCTCTGATGGGCCCAATTCTACCTGGATCAAGGCCATGACCGCATAGTTTACAATTCCGATAAATTCGTCTACCTCCCCTTCTGCTATTTTAGACTGTGCATTGGTTTGCAGACCGCGAATGCGTTGTGCCTTGATGAAAATCTGGTCTGTTAGAGAGGCCAATCGAAGAATGCGCCAAGCTGTTCCGTAGTCTAACGTTTTCTTCTTAAACAGTGTTTTACACCGCTCTATACTGTGGTCAAATTGCGAAGAAGTATTACTCATAAATGTATTGGCCTGTTAACGTAACTTAGGGCATTAGAAATCGCTTGTCCAAATATAAAGGATTCACTCATGACGATTACCTTAAATCAGCAGCTTCTTGACCTAAGTACCCCGCGAGTTATGGCCATAATGAACCTCACTCCAGATTCATTTTACGACGGCGGGAAACTGAAAAACCATGATCAACTGCTGTCAAGGGTTCAGCAGTTCATAGATGAAGGAGCCTCGATTATCGATCTTGGCGGATATTCTACCCGCCCTGGTGCCGCCGATATATCGGTAGAAGAAGAGATCAGCCGCGTAATTCCAGTGGTGCAGCTTATTCGCGAACATTTTAAGGCCATCCCTTTGTCGGTAGACACCTTTAGGTCTCAGGTGGCCCGAGCGGCTCTTGAGCAGGGAGCATCCATGGTAAACGACGTGAGCGGAGCTACGGCAGACGATCTGATGCTCGACCTTATCGCCGAATACCAAGTTCCGTACGTGGGCATGCACATGAGGGGCACACCTCAGACCATGAACACCCTGACCGATTACCAAGATATTGTCTTTGAAATCAGGTACTTTTTTTCAACGCTTGCCGAGGAAGCGGCCAAACGAAATATCAATGACCTTATCATTGATCCCGGACTCGGATTTGCCAAAACGATCGCTCAAAACTTTCATCTGCTTTACCACCTTGACGCGTTTAAGTTACTAGAGCTTCCTGTGCTTATTGGTTTGAGCAGAAAGTCTATGATCTACAAAACACTCAACACCACCCCCGAAAATGCCTTAAATGGCAGCAGCGCCCTGCACATGGCCGCCCTAGAACGCGGAGCTCATTTGCTGCGCGTACACGACGTAAAGGAGGCTCAAGAGTGCATCAAACTGTTCACCCAACTTCGAGATGCAGCCACTTAGCACGAAATTGTACCTTTGAAAAAATAGACGATGAATCTCACTGATTTCTTAACCTTCAAAATCACCGATGCCATTGACATTCTGTTGGTGGCCCTACTGCTGTACTACGTCTATCGACTGTTGAAGGGTTCTGTGGCCATCAATATTTTCATCGGATTGGTAATCGTTTGGGGCTTCTGGAATGTGACCCGATTGCTAGAGATGAAAATGATCAGCAACATTGTAGGCGGATTTATGCAAGTCGGATTCATTGTTTTAGTGGTCGTTTTTCAGCAAGAGATCCGGCGATTTTTGTTGGTATTAGGATCCGGAAACTTCTCAGCAAAGAAGATGGGTCGCTTCTTTCGATTTGTTCGGGCTGAAAAAAAAGAACCACGTACCAATATAGGTGCGCTGGTAGAGGCCTGCGAAAAGTTAAGCATGCAGCGGCTTGGAGCGCTTATCGTTATTGAGCGAAACGACAGCCTCGATTTTGTGAAAAACAGCGGAGACGCTATGGACATCACCCTGAATGCTCCGATCATCGAAAGCATCTTCTACAAGAATAGTCCACTTCACGATGGGGCTGCGATCATTAAAGGAAACAAGATTATAGCTACCCGTGTTATTTTGCCCGTCAGCAACGCTAAAGACATTCCCGCTCAATACGGCTTACGCCATAAAGCAGCGATCGGCATTACCGAAAACACCGATGCTATTTGTCTAGTGGTCAGCGAAGAGCGCGGAGAAATCTCCTACATCAAAGAAAAGAACTTTGTGAGCTTTGACTCTATAGTCATGCTGAAAGAAAAAATAAAGCGCGACCTAGCGTAATGTGAAGAAATCCGGGGTTTAAGCGCTCTGATCGACTACTTCTAGAAACTGAGCCTTATACAATTCGTTATAGGCGCCTTTGCGCTTGAGTAATTCTTCATGTGTGCCCTCTTCTACCACCCTACCCTGATCTAGCACTATGATGCGATCGGCTTTTTGGACCGTTGCCAGTCTATGAGCGATAATTATCGAAGTTCTACCCTCTGTGATGCGCTCAGTGGCGCGTTGAATCAATTGCTCTGCATAGGTGTCCACCGAAGAGGTCGCCTCGTCTAAGACCAATATACTCGGATTCGAAACATAGGCCCGTAAAAAGGCAATCAGCTGGCGCTGTCCGCTAGATAGGGTACTGCCGCGCTCGGTTACGCGAAAATCGTATCCTCCGGGCAACTGCTCGATAAACTCGTGCACGCCTATGTCTTTTGCCGCTTGAACAATCGACTCACGGCTCACGTTTGGATTGCCCAGGCTTATGTTATTGGCAATTGTGTCGGCAAACAAAAACACATCTTGAAGCACGACGGCTATGTGCCTTCGAAGGCTCTCTAAGCTGTAGTCGCGCACGTCTACACCGTCTACCTTTATGCTGCCTTCTTTGATATCGTAAAAGCGATTGAGTAAGTTGATGATCGTCGACTTTCCGGCCCCGGTAGAACCCACTATAGCCACACAAGACCCCTTATTAACCCTAAAATCAACGCCCTTCAAGACCTGCTTCTCATTGTCATAACTGAATTTGACCGCCTCAAAATCGATAACTCCTTGAATCGCGTCAACCTCTTTTGTGCCCTTGTCTTCTATGTGGTCTTCGGTTTCAAGAATGGCAAACACACGAGAGGCTGCCACCATTCCCATCTGCAACACATTAAACTTATCGGCGATGTGCCGTAAAGGGCGAAACAACAAAGAAGAAAGCAGAATAAAGGTGAAAATATCTCCGTAGCGCTCAGCCGTAATTCCGCCGACATTCTGAACCCCTCCGTACCAAACGATGAGCCCCACCGTTATCGAAGAAAGCAATTCGGCTACGGCAAAAAAGATAGAGTTGTACCAAACCGTCTTCAACCAGGCGTCTTGATGCTTCTTATTGATCTGCTCGAAGGCCTCGGCCTCGGTCTGCTCGCGGTGAAAAAGTTGTACAATTTTAATTCCAGCCAAACGCTCTTGGGCAAACGAGTTCAAGGCAGCAATTTGCCCCCTGACCTCAACGAAAGCGACCTTCATCGCTTTTTGAAACCACCTGGTAGCATAAAGAATGAGCGGCATGATGGCAAATACCAGAAGAGCTAGCCTGTAGTTTAACACCAGCATTACGCTCGCCACTACTACCATCTTGAGAACGTCAGCGACAATCATAAAGAATCCCTGGCT
>JAURPW010000079.1:0-9332 GCA_030836435.1 Flavobacteriaceae bacterium | reverse complement strand
CGAAGCTGGCAAATCGTATTCAGCTAATATGGCGTGAATCTCTGTTTGATGTAATCCACTTTCACCTAGATTTTCTACCACTCTACCCTCAGGCGCATTTTTCGATGAGCCCCAATTAACGATTTCTACGATTACTTTGTCGTTTTGTTTAACCGGTACTTGGCTTGGTTTTGACACATAAATAACTTGTGTCATGCGATTATCTGAAACCTTGATAAAATAGAAAGAATCACTTTCTTCAATTTCACCTACGAAACGCGATTTAAAGCGCTTCTCTACTGCTATAATTTTAGCCTCGGGCTTTGATTTTGTGGATCCACGGTGACTAAGCACAAAACGAACGGTGTCTTTATGCAGAGCCGTATTCAATTTGCTTTTGTGCACAAATACATCTTGACCAAGCTCTTCAGATACCACATAGCCATTACCTGACTGGGTCATATCTATGGTTCCTAAATAGGAGGGTTCGTCAGATCTATTTAAACTAAATCGCCCAGAGATAGGCTCTTTAATTTTACCTTTTGCTTTTAATAAACCTAACTGTTCAATGAGTTTGTTTCGAGAAGCAGTTTCTCGAAGCTGAAGTGCAGAAGCTAATTCTTTAAAACTGTATTGTTTTTCAGGATTTTTCTCAAGCAAAGAAAAAAGGTTATCGGTAAGCGCGTACGCATTACCTACCTTATTCTTTCTTTTCTTTTTCGACATTTGTTAATACTAATAGAAGATTCTTTTTATTTCATTCGAAGATATGGGTATTATAATTGGCTGTTAGTATATAGCATAACTTTTTACCCTTACTTCAGTTAGTGGACTTATTAGAAAAAGTGAACAGGGGTTAACTAAATAACTATTTGGTTTTTAATTATTTAAAAAGGTTATTAACCACTGTTAGTAAGGCGTATCTGATCAATTTTTAATAGTTTATTTACGGCAAACAGTTGATATCTCAGCAATAGGAGACTCATAATCGGTCAATATCTATTCGTATTATTTTTTGCTGCATAGCCATAAATATCGCATTACATTTATTGCGTCTAATAAACAAGCGCTAGTTGTTATAAACTCTTAACACCTAATCTGTAGTTACTAACATTATCTTAACATGAAAATAGCTCTCGGAAACGACCATGCTGGAACTGCCTTAAAACAATCCATTTTAGAACTGCTGAATCGACAGAATCACACGGTTATTAACGTAGGAACTAATAGCGATGAATCAGTAGATTATCCAGATTTCGCTCACCAGGTTGCCCAGTTAGTAACTGACAATACAGTTGAAATGGGTATAGTGGTTTGCGGAAGCGGCAACGGAGTCAACATTACCGTAAACAAGTATGCACAAGTGCGATCGGCGCTTTGTTGGACCACAGAGATAGCTGCATTGGCCCGTCAGCACAATGATGCTAATGTGATCGCTATTCCGGCTCGTTTTGTTTCTCAAGAGTTGGCACTAGAGATGATCGAAGTGTTTTTAAACACGGCTTTTGAGGGCGGAAGACATCAGAAGCGCGTAGAAAAGATAGCACCGGTAAAATGATTTGCAAGACGTTTGATGAGTTGAGCAAGCAGGAGCTCTACGAGCTGCTTAGAGCGCGTCAAGAGGTGTTCATTATTGAACAAGACTGTAATTACCTAGACCTAGATCGGACCGATTATTCAGCCTATCATATTTACGATGTAGACGAAACGGGATCAATATGCTGCTATGCGCGTATCTATGAAGATGAAGCAGAATCGCATATCGGAAGGGTGCTTACTCCGTCATCACACCGCCGAAAAGGCCATGGAATTAGGTTGATGCAAGAGGCCATTGCTCAGTGTAAAGCTACTTATGGAACGAAAGACATTGTCATCAGCGCTCAAGAATACTTGTTGGCTTTTTACGGTGGCTTTGGTTTTGTAGTTGAGGGAGGGCGTTATTTCGAAGATAACTTACCCCACTTCAAAATGCGACTCCAGTTTTAGGAGGCCTTGGTGAACCAATTTTTCAATCGCCTTATAATCGTCTAGATCCAAGGGTCTCGTATACATGATCCCCAAATGATAGCTCGTCTCATTGTCTGAAGAATACAGCCTATAGGCTTCTCTTAGCAAGCGCTTTGCGCGATTGCGATCTACAGCTCTTTTGAAAATGCGCTTGGGAGCCATAAAAAGTACCTGCTTTTGTGGAGCCGGGTGATACACAAATTTTAATGGGCCCACGTAAAAGTGAGCGGCGCTTTTGAACAACAGTTCAATGGCCGCCTCAGAAGATAATCGACTGCTTTTGGGGAGTCTATTGACTGAACACATTATTGCTTTGATCGATATCGGCCATTCGAGTAGAAGGATCGATAGCTATAGTTTTAATATTCTCTATTGGATGCGCCACCTCAAAAGTATAGCGCTGTTGTGCCCAACTCCAGTCACTTAGAACGGTGCGGGATAATTCGTGTTCGTTTGGTTTTTCTGCCCGCATTTCGGTTAGCGGAATATAATAATGGTGCTGGCTTCCGTCGTTCAAACTTACCACTAGATCTATAGGCATTCCAATGCCGCCAATGCGCTTTAATTCAATCGAGGCGCCGCTTGATCCGGGCTTAACCGACTCAATTGCATAGTCGATGGTTTTAGTTGTTTTGGTGAAGTCGTTTAGGTACCACCCTAAATGGGCGCCGCTAACCTTTTCGGCGGTTCGAATAAAGTCGTTTGGGGTAGGGTGCGTGAATTGGTAATCGGCGTAATAGCGTTTCAGCGTTTTGGCCAAGGCGTCTTTTCCAATGATGTATCCGAGCTGCGCTAAAAAGACCGAGCCCTTAGAGTAGGCAGCAATGCTGTAGGCAAAATTCTTATCGTAGCGATCAGAATGGGTCGTTTGTGGCTCCTCCATTTTTGACTCAACCAGGGCGTAATACCCTCTGTAGCTTCCGGCATACGGATGTTCTTGATTGCGCCCCATCAGGCTGTTCATGCATAAACTGCTGATGTATGAAGTAAAGCCCTCGTCCATCCAGGAGTGTTTTCCTTCATTGGTGGCCAGCACATGCTGAAACCAAGAGTGCGCCAGCTCATGAACCATTACACCGACCAGGCTAGGAAAGGGTCGGTCACCCGTTATTAAGGTGGCCATGGCATATTCCATGCCTCCGTCGCCGCCTTGAACTACGCTATACTGTTTGTAGGGATAGTTGCCGACGTGTTCGTTAAAGAAGTTCATCGCCTCTTCGGTCTTAGGCTGTAGGTTTTTCCAGTTTTCGGCCAATTCAGGCTTGTTTTTATAGAAAAAGTGAAGGGTCACATCGTCTGCAGTAACCAGCCTATCGTGCACGTATTCTGGATCGGCGGCCCACATGAAATCATGCACATTGTCGGCCTTAAAGTGCCAGGTAAGGTTTTTCTGGTTTTTGCGAATGCGCACCTCTTGGTCTGAGTATCCGTGACCGATTTCATCTGCATTTTGAAGATAGCCGGTGGCCGCTACCGTGTAACTTTTGTCAAGAGTGAGCTTTACATCGAAATCGCCCCAAACGCCGTGAAATTCTCGGGCGATGTAGGGGTAGTCGTGCCAGCCCTCATGGTCGTATTCAACGATCTTCGGATACCATTGGCTCATCGACAGCGCAACGCCCTCTTCACTGTTTCGACCTGATCGTCTAATCTGAAGGGGTACCTGTCCCTCAAAATCGAGATTGAGGGTGGTACTGCTCTGCGGAAGAAGCGGTGTTTGAAGATCTACCACGAGTATGGTCTCTTCGTGTGAGGTCTTTAAGGGGGCGCCTTGGTTTTGAGTGATTTGTGCGACCCTTAGATAGCCCATTTCGTCTTCAGAAAGCACCGATATGCGGCTTTCTTTGTTTTCGGTCACCATGCGGTTGTCGGGATCTGAGATGCTTTGAAGTCGCGCATCCATATCGCTTCCGGGCCTGAAGGCGTTGAAATATAGGTGAAAAAACACCCGAGTTAAGGTGTCTGGCGAGTGGTTGGTATACTGTACCGTTGAGCGTCCCTTGTAGGTGAAGTCTTCTACGTTCATTGAAACATCCATGGTGTAATCAATGCGTTGCTGCCAATAGTCTGGGTGCTTTTGGGCGTTGGCGACTAAAAGCGCTAGGGCAAAAAGTGCGGTAAAAAATGGTTTCATGAGCAGATTACTGTTGTGCGCGAATAAGTGCGTTGTATAAGTTTACTATTCCTCCGGTTTTGCTTAGTTCTCGAAACGGATCAAAAACTTGTGTTCCGGGAACGATCACTTCTAAAGGTAATCGAATGCTAGAATCGAGCAAAATCTCTTTGATTTCTGAGGCCGACTTCTTTGGGTAATACGCCTTTATCCAGGCTGCCACACCGCTTACTACGGGCGCGGCCATGGAGGTTCCTCCCTGAAATTCGTAGCCGTTATTTGGCATGAACGAGTAGATCTGATCACCAGGCGCAAAGAGGTCTACATTAGAAGCGCCATAATTTGAAAAATCGGCCACTAGGCCTTGGTCAAGTGCGGGGGTGAGGGCTCCGACCGAAACAAAGTTTGAAACGAATTCTTTTTGTGCGCCTCCGTGGTCATCGGGGAAGTTTCGCGACGTCGAATCGTCTAAATTTTTACCGTCATTTCCGGCAGCGTGCACCACAAGCACCCCCTTTTCGTCGGCATAGGCAATGGCATCTCTAACCCATTCGGCTTTTGGGGAGAACGATTTTCCGAAGCTGCAGTTGATGATGTTTGCCCCGTTATCGACCGCATACCGAATAGCCAGGGCGACGTCTTTGTCGTATTCGTCTCCGGCCGGAACCGTTCTTAAAATCATCAGCTCAGCGAACGGAGCGATGGTGCTGATGATGCCTGCCACGTGGGTTCCGTGCGATTCGTCTTCATTGCGAATAGAGGGGTCGACATTGCCGTATACGGTGTCGTTGAGGTTATACGGATCATCTCCAACCACCTCGCGGGCGTTGAGGTCAAGGTTGAGGTTGTAATCGTAGCGCTCACTGAAATAGTTCAGGCCAGACTTTAGCTCCTTAAGCAGGCCCTCTGACTCGTCTACGTAGGAAAACAATTGAGAGAGCACGGCTTTTTGTTGGGCCAAGAATGCCGTAGATGGGGTGTATTTCTCCAAATCTGAAAGTTCAAACGAAGGCTTTCTCATTTCGCTAGAAAGGCTGTCGACAGCGGTCTTGGCCATCTCGTAGAGACGCTTGTACTGAGACTTGTTTTCTTGAGCCTTAACCAGCTCTTTGGCGTGAATAGTCTTGGCCCGCTCTAGCTCTTCTTCAGTTCCTATTCCTCGAGCCAGCATGCGCACGTATTCCATTTGCTCATAGTAAGACTCGCCCAAAAAGTTATAGCCCAAAACATCATCTATAAAGCCGTTGTTGTCATCTTCTAGGCCATTGCCCGCAATCTCGTCGGTATTGTTCCAAAGTTTTTCTGAAAACCCTGGATGATCTAGATCTACCCCAGAGTCTACAATGGCCACCACCACGGGGTTCATTTTACGAGGCTTCATTGAGGCTTTAACACGACTGAGGCTGATACCGGCCACCGAGTCACGCACAGGGTCGGCCATAAACCATTGCTGTAATTGCTCTTCTGTCAGCGCCTCATTTTTTGCCGCTAGAGCGCTTCCCCTTATCGGGCTGGCATCAGTAAGCAAGCGCCCGCTGCTGCACGAAGAAAGAAAAACAACTGCGACTGCGGCCAACATCAGGCTGCGCATGGGGTGGTGTGTTCTCATGAAAAGAATGAATTAAAGTCAAAGGTTTGGTCTATGCGCACACCCTTTTCGGTGCTGCGAAGCGAGGCGAGCTCGTTTTGGGCGTCGTGTTCAAAAAGCAATAGAAAGTTCTCTGCGAGGGCTCGATCTAAGAATGAAGCTTTCTCAGTCAAGGTTAAAAGTGGTCGGGTGTCGAACCCCATCACATAGGGCACAGGCACATGACCCGCGGTGGCGATGAGGTCGGCTACATAGGCCAAACGTTGACCCTTATAGCTCAGCAAGGGTAACATCTGTTTTTCGGTATGGCCGTCGACGTAGAGAATCTCAAACGGAAACTCGGCCACCAAATCAGGATGCTCATCGGTAAAATAAAGCTGACCAGACTCCTGAATGGGCAAAATGTTTTCGCTTAAAAAAGAAGCTTTTTCTCGGGCGTTCGGGCGGGTCGCCCAATGCCAATGCGCACCGTTCGACCAATAACGCGCGTTTTTAAAGGTTAGCTCGTATCCATCTTTGCGGCTGTTCCATTTAACCGATCCGCCCACGTGATCAAAGTGCAGGTGGGTGAAAAACACGTCGGTAATGTCGTCACAAGAAAAGCCGTGCGCGTTAAGAGACCCCTCTAGGCTGTGGGGGCCCCAGCGGTGATAGTGTGAGAAGAACTTCTCGCTTTGCTTGTCGCCCAGCCCGCTGTCTACTAGTAACAGTCGGTTGCCCCACTCGATCAGCAAACATCGGGCGGCTAGGTCTATTCGGTTTTCGGCGTCTGACGGATTACTGCGCTGCCAAATGGTTTTTGGTACCACGCCGAACATGGCTCCTCCGTCGAGCTTAAAATTGCCAGTTTCTACGAGGTAGAGTTGCATTCGATCAAAGATACTAGTTCACGCCCAAAATAAGCTAAGGCCTTGATTTCGCTCGGAGACAACAAGCGCTCATTTTTGAACACCAGCAGCTGACGGCCATTAGATTCTATGTGGTAAATGGCGTTGCTTTCAAAGAAAAGCACCAAGGCGTCATCAAAAAACGCAACGATTTTTTCTTCTGAGGGGCCGCTCAGGTGAAAGCGCTTATTGAAGTCCTTGTGTTTGCCTATCTGAATGTCTTGATAACCGGCAAGCGCATAGAGCCGCTCAAGCAGGCCTTCGCGAGTTAGCGTAAATACGGGAATCGAACAGTTGAGGTCAAGCAGCATTACCGTGCTTTTCACATCTTCTTTGGCGATGAATTCTCCCTCGCTGTATTCAATATCGAATACGGTGCAGCGCTTATCGGCATCGATCAGCATATTGTATGACCGATTTAGGTTGCGGGTGGCGAAGTATACGAATTCGCCCAACGGGCTCTTGAGCTCGACGTTTGTAGGGCTATAGGTCCACTGGTATTCTTGGGCCATATCGGCCAGCTGCCTTTGCCGTCTGGTCAGCACCTTAGAAAAGCTTCCCCTGCTTGAGGCCATTTTGCGCACGGCAAAAGGATGCGAAGATGAGGCCCCTAGCGTGTCAAGCCCGATCACCTCAACGCTTCCGCCTTTTTTTTCGTACGATTGAACATAGCTTTCAACGCCCTCCATCGCCGTGTGGTCGACAAATTGACAAAGCGAGAAGTCGAGCACCACCTTTTTGGTGTATCCAATGGCGTCTAGCTTCTTCTGCAGCTTGTAAAAGTTTAAAAACGTACAATAGTGCTTGACGCTGACAAAAAAGGTGTCTTCTTGGGGCTCTTTGAAGGCGAGCACATTCGGCTTAAACAGGTTTAAAAAGAACAGTAGCGGGTCTCGGGTAATGAGTAGGTGAGAAATCAGGGTCGACAGGGCCCCTATGAACACTCCCAGCACTATGTTGGTGCTCAGCGTGGCGATGAGGGTGACCACAAAAATGAACAGCTGCTCGAAGCCTACCTTATAGGCGGCGACAAACTTGAGCGGATGCGACAGCTTAAACCCCGTATACACCAAAATCGCCGCTAGCGCCGAAAGCGGTATGCGGTTGAGCGTCTGGCTGAACACGAGCACAAAGAGCACTAGAAAGGCGCCGTGAAAAAAATTGGCCGACCGGTTGGTGGCGCCCTGAGTGACATTGACCGAACTGCGCGAAATAACCGTGACCACATTGAGCCCGCCTAATGCCCCACTGACAGCGGTGGCCGCACCCAGGGCCTTTAGGTCTCTATTGGCGTTGGACCGCCTTTTAAATACGTCGAGTTTGTCAACGGCCTTGATCGAGAGCAGCGACTCTATGCTTCCCACAAAGGCGATGGTCAGGGCTACGGAGATGATTGGCCATGAAAAGCTGAAATCTGGAAAAACGACCAGCTGCTCTATAGAGTTCGGCAGGGCAATGAATCCATCAGACGGAATGGGGGAGTTCTTTGAGGTCCACTCGTAGTAATAACTAAGGGCTATGGCAATAAGAAGCACCCACATGGGGGCCGGAATGCGCTGATAAAATGAATTGCGGATGTACGAATTAAACAGCAAGATGAGCAGCGAAACGATTCCAAGCCACCCCGCGATGAGCAGCCCGGTGTCTGAGGTAGCTGTGGTCAAGAAGAGCCAAAGCTGAGCGGGGATCTCTAAAAGCAGCTCTAGTGATGATTTTTTGAGTGTTGCCAGACCGAGCATCACGTGAAATTGCTTGGCGATTAGGCTTAATCCGATGGCCGCCATCATGCCCTCAATGGCTGAGGACGGAAAAAAGGCCGCCAAGCCGCCCATGCGCAGCATGCCCAGTAAAAACATGAGCACTCCGGCAAGCACTATGGCCGACAAGGTCATCAGGTAGCCTTGATAATAATCGGGTCCGGCCAAAGTGGTGACGGCAGACAATACCACCACAACTAAACTGTATCCAGGTCCAGCTATGGTTACGTAAGACCCTCCCAAAAGGGCCGTGACGATTCCACCCACGATGGCCGAAACGATTCCGGCGCTCGGAGGCATTCCGCTTGCAATGGCCAAACTTAAGCCCAGGGGCAGCGCGATGAGCGACACCACAAAGCCAGCGAAGATGTTCTTGTGCAGGCTCCCTACAAAGGTCGACTTAGTCATGCGCCGTTATTTTAGGCCTTACGATCAGCAATTCGCAGGGAAGGTCAGACAGAATAAATTCGATATCTCTAGTAAAAATCCGCTTGAACACAGAGGTCTGTTTTTCGGCGTTCATCACCAGAAGATCGGCCCTACTAATCTCGGCGAAATGACCTATTGAATAACCCCGCTTGCCAAAGATGGGTTGAGATCGCAGGCTAATGCCTTCTTTTAGGGCCTCAGGAATTTCTTCAATGATTTTTTGAATGCGGCGATCTTCGCTAACCTCGAGTTGGTGACGTTTGCGCAGTGACTTTATAAGCGTTCGGTCGTCTTCAACAGCCACCTTGATGGCCTTTGGCGCGATTTCTTCAACAACCGTTAGCTGTTGAGCACCCAGTTGTTGAGCCATGAAAAAGGCCGCATAGATAGACGAGGCGGTGTGTTCAGAAAGAATGCCGTTGACCACCACGTGCTTGCAGGCCACGCGCTCTTTTGCGGCGTTTATGAGCAGCAGAACGGAGCAACTCACTTTGCGAGTGAGCTTTCGAGCTACTGATCCGACGTAAAACCTGAACAGAGACTCGTGCTGTTGGGCTCCGATCACTAGAAGG
>JAURPW010000078.1:0-5235 GCA_030836435.1 Flavobacteriaceae bacterium | reverse complement strand
GAAGCCGACGAGTACGACCGATCTTTATTGACCTTGAGCCCCGAATGCTCGGTGATCACCAATGTTGAGGTAGATCACTTAGATTGTTATGCCGACTTAAACGACTTAGAAGAAACCTTTCTTCAGTTTCAGCAGCAGACGCGCTCGAGTTGCATAGTGCATGAGTCGATTTCAGCCGCTTTCAGTGGGCTTAGATATGGATTAACGGATCAGGCAGATTACCGCATAACCCCGGTGGAGTCGACTACTCCTTTCAGTAACTATCAGTTAAAGACCCCTAAAGGAAATTATACCATTCAATCGAATACGATGGGTCTACACAACGCACTTAATGCTGTGGCCGCATTCGCTGCTGTTGCTCAATTTTGCGATGAAGCCCAGCTGATTTCTGCTTTTGAGACACTCCCGCAAATTCAGCGACGCTTCAATGTAGTAGTACAAGAAAAAGGGCGGTTGTATGTAGATGACTATGCACATCACCCGAGTGAGCTTACGGCCTTACATGACTTTGCTCGTGCCCTGGCTTCGGGTCGAAAATTAACCTTGGTGTTTCAGCCCCATCTGTTCAGCCGAACGCTTCAATTGAAATCAGACTTTATTGCTTCCTTGGATTTATTTGATCGCCTGATTATTCTGCCGATTTATGGCGCTCGCGAACAACCGAATTCGGCTATTAGCTCGGAGCAGTTGGTGAGCGAATTAGGTCAAAAGGCCATGCTCTGTTCAAAACAGGAGGTGCTCGGCTGCTTGAAGCAAGAAGAGCTACAGGTATTGATCACGGCTGGCGCAGGAGATATAGCTGAACTTGTTGAACCTATTAAACAGTGGATGACCGATGAATGCCTGGTTTAAGTTGTTGTTTTTGTTAAGCGCCCTCATCTTAAGCGTCTTATGTTTTGTGAAGGCCCAAATTGCCTTTAGCAGGAGGCCTTATCAGGAGATTGTGGTGGCCATATTTCCGGCAGAAACCCCTTTTATTACGGCAGATACAGTTAATAAATTGTTGATACAAAAAATGAAATCCTCCACCGCCACCCTCAAAGAAGGGATAGCTTTGAATGAGGTAGAAAACCAGTTAAAGGCCCATAAAATGGTCTTTAATGCAGAGTTGTATTCCACTATTTCAGGGAAGTTGGTGGCTGAAATCATTCAGCGTGAGCCTGTGGTTAAGGTGGTGGGTAAAGAGGTGTTTTACATTGATTCCAATGCACAGAAAATGCCGCTATCGCCGACATACACGGCTTCAGTGCCAGTGATTAAGGGAGATGTGGCAAACGAATACTTCGCTGAAGTTCGAGACGCGATAGCCTTTTTGAAGGCTCATCCGCTTTACGGTGAAGACTTAATTGGGCTTGTTGAAGTTAGAGATTCGTGGTATCACTTGCTGTTGGGGTCACAATCTATTGAGATTGAGTTGGGTGATTTGAAAAAGCTAGAAGCGAAAATGAATAATTATGCGGCCTTTATGATCAAGGCCGAAAAAGACGATATAGTAGAACGCTACCGCAAAATAAGTTTAGCGTTCGATGGACAGGTGGTCTGCACCAAAATTTAACGGCTATGCAAGAAGTATCAACCTACTCAGTAGGGCTAGACATTGGAACAACCAAAATTGTTGCGATCATTGGGCGTCTCAATGAATACGGCAAAGTTGAAGTCCTTGGCATGGGTAAGTCAAAAAGCCTTGGGGTACATCGCGGCGTGGTGAATAATATTACCCAAACGGTTCAGTCTATTCAGCGTGCCGTTGAAGAGGCCGAGGGTATATCTGGTCTGAAAATCTCCTCTGTAGTGGCCGGAATTGCGGGTCAACACATTCGTTCGCTACAACATTCTGATTACATCACTCGTGAGAACGCCGAAGAGGTCATTAATGAGGCCGATTTGAGGCGGCTTCAACTGCAGGTGAAGAAGCTTCAGATGCTTCCGGGTGAGGAGATTGTGCATGTGCTACCGCAAGAGTACAAGGTAGATACGCAAACAGAGATCAAAGAGCCAATTGGAATGTACGGAAGTAGACTGGAGGCCAATTTTCACGTAGTGGTCGGTCAAGTTGCTTCTATTCGAAATATACACCGCTGCATCGTGAGCGCTAACATTGGAGTCGACGACGTCTGTTTAGAACCCATTGCCTCTGCAAAAGCCGTTTTAAGCCAAGAAGAAAAAGAGGCGGGGGTTGCCCTTATTGATATTGGAGGAGGCACCACCGACTTAGCTATTTTTAAAGACGGTATTATTCGCCATACTTCAGTGATTCCGTTCGGCGGAAATATTATTACCGAAGACGTCAAAGAAGGTTGTTCTATTATCGAAAAACAAGCCGAACTGCTCAAGGTAAAGTTTGGATCGGCATGGCCCGGCGAAAACAAGGACAATGAGGTAGTTTCTATACCTGGATTAAGAGGGAGAGAGCCTAAAGAGGTTACCTTAAAAACCCTTTCGAAGATCATACACGCCCGAGTGGTTGAAATAATCGAGGCGGTATTCGCTGAGATCAAACGTTACGGTCAAGATGAGCAAAAGAAAAAGCTCATTGCCGGAATTGTCATTACAGGAGGCGGAAGCCAACTGAAGCACTTAAAGCAAGTAGTAGAGTACATCACGGGTATGGACACGCGAATAGGGTATCCGAACGAGCACCTCGCTGGGGATTCTAGCGATGAAATTGCCAGCCCACTTTACGCCACTGCGGTGGGTTTACTTATGGAAGCCATTGAAATTCAGCAGATGAAAGACAAAGAGCGTCCCGAAGTGGCCGAACCTGAGCAGTCAGAAACTGTGGCCGAACAGCCCACACCCAAAAAGAGCTTTGGAGGCCTGTTTGGAAAAACCATGAACCAGATAAAGAACGTCATAGACGACCTATCCGAATAAAAACGCACAAAATTCCAATTATGAGTCAAGACTTTGAATCAATCACATTTGATCTCCCTAAGCACAAGAGTAACGTCATTAAAGTCATCGGCATTGGCGGTGGAGGCGGAAACGCGATCAATCATATGTACCGCGAAGGGATCAATGGTGTAGATTTCGTTATCTGTAACACAGATCGTCAGGCCTTAGACAACAGCCCGGTACCTAATAAGATTCAGTTAGGGATTTCCCTTACAGAAGGACTAGGAGCTGGGGCAAATCCTGAAATCGGAGAACAGGCAGCGCTGGAGTCGTTAGATGAAATTAAAGGCCTTCTAGAGACCAATACCAAGATGGTATTCATCACTGCCGGTATGGGAGGCGGAACCGGAACGGGTGCTGCTCCCGTAATTGCAGGATTGTCTAAAGACTTGGGGATACTCACAGTAGGTATTGTAACCATTCCGTTTAAGTTTGAGGGGAACACCCGTCACGCTCAGGCTCAGAAAGGTATTGATCGACTGCGCGCCTGCGTAGATTCGCTCATTGTGATTAATAACAATAAGCTCAGAGAGATCTATGGTAACCTCGGATTTAAGTCTGGTTTTGGAAAAGCAGATGAGGTGCTGGCCACCGCGGCTAAAGGCATAGCCGAGGTCATTACTCATCATTACCTTCAAAACATCGACTTAAGGGATGCCAAGACCGTGCTGTCTAACAGCGGAACGGCCATTATGGGCGCTTCTAGAGAGTCTGGCGAAAACCGCGCATTCAAGGCTATATCGAATGCCTTAGACAGCCCTCTACTCAACGACAACAAGATTAAGGGCGCGAAAAACGTACTCTTACTCATCGTTTCGGGTACAGAAGAAATTACACTCGATGAAATCGGAGAGATCAATGACTTCATTCAACAAGAGGCCGGATACAATGCAGATATCATAATGGGTGTCGGGGAAGATGCGAGTCTTGGAGATCAAATCTCGGTTACCGTGATCGCGACTGGATTTAATTTAGACCAGCAAGACTATATTGTAAGCCACGAGACCCAGCGCATCATTCACACGCTAGACGGTGAGACCGAACCGGCAATTACCTCTTTGGGATTTGACACCAGTGAAGAGATCCGTTCAATCGAGGTCAAAGAAGAAGCAGTAGCCGCTGTCTCTGAACTTTCATTCTATTCAGAAGATACCAATGACCAAGAAAATGAAACCGATGAAACGCCTGAGCGCATTGTTCACACACTAGACTTCGATCTAGATGAAGAGCCTGATTTCGTTCAAGAAGTACAGGAGGCCCCGATTGATGATGCTTCTCAAGAGATAGATTTTTCGTTGTTTGAGCAACACGATCAGGTTGAGTCTGATTTCGAAGCTCTACGAAATGTCGAAGTCGAATACGAGACCGTTTATGGGCACCAGGAGTACGACATAGACCAAAATGCGCATGAAGATTTCACCATAATTGATACCACCGAGTTGCTTAGAAATATAGAAGTGATAGCAGAGGAGGTATTGTCGACCAAAGCAGACGATTACGGAGATTTTGCCTTCGAATTACCTCTTGTGGTTAATAATGAAGACAGCGATTCAGAAGAACAACCTAGAACGGTGGTGTTTGATCTAAACGAACCGATTGAAGAGGCCAATGCAGCTATGTCTGAAGCCACTGATGAAACCCCAGCGAGCCCGAAAATAAAAACGATCAGCGCTTACGAACTCGATTTCGATGATGACTTTGAACAGGGAATGACGCTCAAAACAAAAGAAGTTGAAGAAAACGTCACTCCATTTTCTCCTGGCCAAGAGTCTAGTCAGGTTTCAGCAGAGCCTGTATCTGCACAGAACAGTCCGTATGAAATGAGTCTAAGTGAAACTCAAGAAATTTTGGCTGCTCGCAAAGAGCAACGCATCAAGGTTTTTAAAGAGTTTAATCATCAATTCAACGCCAAGACGGCTAAAATTGAAGATTTTGAGAATGTTCCGGCCTATAAGAGAGCGGGAGTATCTTTTGATGAAATTCCTTCAGACGCAAAAGTGTCGCGTACTACTTTAAGCGACGATAGTAACGGAAATCAGCAGATACGCTCAAACAACTCTTTTTTGCACGATAACGTCGACTAAAAGTCAAAGACTAGTCCTATACTGGGAATGAATTGCCCGTCTGCCTGCTCTAATGCGGTGAGCGATAGGGGCTGAATTAGAGCTCCATTCTGGTCTCTAGAAAGCCCGTATTCTGGAGGGGTCGGGATCTGACTTGATAATAGGTTTTGAATCTCAAAAAAGAGATTAAAGCTACTCGTTTTAAAGTTCCACTTTTTGTCTATTCGCAGGTCGAGTTGGTTGAATACCCCTAACTCGTTAGTGGCTAACCCGAGTT
>JAURPW010000077.1:0-3523 GCA_030836435.1 Flavobacteriaceae bacterium | reverse complement strand
CTAACCCTTGGTACCCCATCTGTTCTTGAAGCAACTCGGTGCTCACCTTGTGCGAAAGTGAGGCTGGAGTGGTAGGGCTTCCAGTTATCGATTCAAGCGCAATATGCGCAACCATAACCGATGCAATATCTGCTTCAATCAAGGCCTCAAATGGAAGCAATTCTTCGCGCTCTAAGCGCTCCCTATCAGCGGTGATAACGGGTAAATTGAGATGGGAGTCTGTGGCCGTATCGCCGTGACCCGGAAAGTGCTTAGCCGATCCCAAGACGCCTTGGCTTTGCATTCCTTTGGCCAGAGCTACCGAGAGTTCACTAACACGCTCGGGGCGGCTCCCAAATGAGCGGTTACCGATAATGGGATTGCGCGGATCGGTATTCACATCGGCCACCGGCGCATAGTTCATGTGCACCCCAATACGTTTGGCGTGCTCAGCCAGTCGTTCGCCTACCCTGTAGATAAGCTGATCGTCTTGAACCGCCCCCAGGGTCATGTTATACGGAAAAGCGTAACTGTTTTTCAGCCGCATAGATAGCCCCCACTCGGCATCCATAGTAACCAGTAGCTTAGTGTCTGACAGCGACTGGTAATGATTCGTCAACTGCAGCTGAGTAAGGGGATCCCCAACAGAAAAAAGCAGTCCGCCAATGGCATGATTTTTAATCAACACTTCAATGCGCTGCCTTTCGCCCTCAGCTCCTTTAGAATCTGTAAAGACAAAAATCAACTGCCCTATTCGTTCGTCTAGCGTCATCGACTGGTACGTCAAATCAACCCACTGCTGTTGGGCCTCGAAATCCTCAGCCCGCAGTGGATCGTTCGAAGCGGTGGTTTGCGCACTAACTGTGCTTAAGTAGATTAGGCTTAAAAAACTTAAATAAATGAAGTGTTTCATATTAAAAATAGCGCTGATGCCAGCTTTCTTGAGCCGTGACTTCCCAATGAGACTCGAATTCTGACTTAGTAGTCACCAGATTGTTAAACACGATGGTGTCAGGAGTTACCGATCGGTTCTTTACTAACGCCTTGAACTCGGGTATGCTTTTGTGCACAAAATATTCCCCTTGTTTAAACGTTACATTCATTTTGTCGAGCAGTACCTTCGAAAAATCCGCCTCAAGCTGTTGAATAAAGTGAACCGAGCTGTCAATTGAGCAACCCGAAACTTGAGTGCTCTCTGTTTCTACCGCTAAGACAATAAAGCGCCTATACTTAATAAGAAAAGAGGCTTTAAGCGGATTATTGTGGGCCACCCAGCCGTTTACGAAGGTCTCGAGTTGCTGTTCTAGTGAAGGCAAGTCACTTTCGTTAAAAGGGGTGTCTGACGGATAAATCCATATTCTAGCCGTATCGTCTAGCTGATCAAAGGGTACATACATAGCTACTATAAATCTTTAGCCTCGGCAATAAGCTGGGCAATGTCTTTAACACTGACAGCGGCTCCTTTTTGCGTCATTCCATCGTTGAGCATAGTACTGCAAAATGGGCAAGCCGCCGCTACCAAGTCTGTTTGGGTTTCTAACACCTCTTCGCTACGCGCTATATTGATGTCTTTATTTCCTTTTTCGGGCTCTTTAAACATTTGAGCCCCCCCAGCTCCGCAGCAGAGGGCATCCTTCTTACAGCGCCTCATTTCTACGAGCTCTGCGTCAAGCTTTTCAATAAGAGCTCTAGGAGCCTCATAGATCTCATTGGCCCTGCCTAAGTAGCATGGATCGTGATAGGTGATGCGCTTTCCCTTAAAGGTGCCTCCGTTTAGGGTGAGTCGACCTTCTTCAATGAGCTGTTTTAAAAATTCAGTATGGTGAAGCACTTGGTAGGTTCCGCCTAAAGCAGGGTATTCGTTCTTAAGCGTGTTAAAACAATGCGGACAGGTCGTAACAATGCTTTTTACTCCATATCCATTAAGCACCTCTATGTTTGATAGGGCTTGCATTTGAAATAAAAACTCGTTTCCAGAGCGCTTGGCCGGATCGCCGCTGCACGACTCTTCTTGGCCCAGCACCGCAAAAGAGACCTTAGCGTCGATTAGCAACTTCGCAAATGCCTTGGTGACCTTTTTAGCTCGGTCGTCGAAGCTTCCTGCACAACCTACCCAAAAGAGCACCTCTGGAACCTCTTCTGCGCTAAGGCATTCAGCCATTGTTCTGATATGTAACTCAGCCATTTATCTCGTTGTTAATCGTTGACCCAGTTCATGCGATCTTGGGCATTAAAAGCCCAGGGGGCCCCGTTGTTCTCTATGTTAGACATCATTGCGTTTAAATCGGCTGGTGCCGCAGCCTCTTCCATGACGATGTATTCGCGCATCTTCATGATAATAGATAGCGGATTGATCTCAATCGGACAGGCCTCAACGCAGGCGTTGCAACTAGTGCAGGCCCAAAGCTCTTCTCTGCTGATGTGATGGTCTAGCAAGGTGGCTTCTTGAGTGGCCGTGTCTAGCTTAGACTTAGTCAATATCTCGGCACGATCGCGTGTGTCCATCATGATCTTTCTAGGCGAGAGCAACTTTCCGGTTTGATTGGCCGGACAGGCCGCAGTGCACCTTCCGCATTCGGTGCAGCTGTAGGCATTCATAAGCTGTAACCAAGTCAGATCGGTAACATCTTTGGCGCCAAATCGCTCAATTTCTTGTGTAGCGTCTGGCTCTTGCATGCTGAGCATTGCTTTAACCTCTCGAGTGACCACCTCGTTTGAAGCGAACTGCCCCTTGGGGGTTAATTGGGCGTAAAAGGTATTGGGAAAGGCCAGCAGAATATGCAGGTGCTTAGAGTAGTACAGGTAGTTCAGAAAACCCAAAATACCCAAAATGTGGGCCCACCAGGCCGAGCGCTCCATTAAAATAAGGTTAGCCGTAGACCATGAGTCAAAAAGAGGAATAAGTGCAGAGCTCACCGGGAAAAGACCGGCCTTCGGATAGTGCGGCTCTTCTCTTAACTGCAAGGCGTGATCCGCCGCGTTCATAGTCAAGAAAAGCAGCATAAGTACGACCTCTATAACGAGAATAAGATTCGCGTCTAATTTTGGCCAGCCTTTCATTTCGGCGCTTCTAAAACGCGTAATGTGAATGATATTTCGGCGAAACCAAAAAACGAGTACGGCAGCTATGACCGCAAACGCAAACCACTCAAAGGCGGCAATGGCAAAGTCATAGGTCGAGCCCAAAAAAGCGAGCACGCGATGCGTTCCGAAAATACCGTCAATCACGATCTCTAAAAGTTCAATATTGATGATGATAAACCCGAGATACACCACCAGATGCAGAACGCCAACTAATAAGTTTCTATGCATTTTTTGCTGCCCAAAAGCCAGGCGAAGCATGTGCATAAACCGCTCTTTTGTGCGATCTAACTTGCCGAGAGGCTTTCCTTGTAAAATGGACCGCGACAAGCGTCTAATATTGCGAACAAAAAGACCCACACCAAGACCAAGCAGTCCCAAGAATAGCATATTCTCTAGGCCCATAGCATCAGTTTTTTTCGCTGTTTAATGCCGGGTCGTTTTCAGGTAATTCGTAGTCTTT
>JAURPW010000076.1:0-12949 GCA_030836435.1 Flavobacteriaceae bacterium | reverse complement strand
GTGAGCTCTCCCAATACTCCTGGTCTGCGAGAACTTCAAGAGAAAGAACCCTTGCTCAAGCTACTCAAACAGCTCTTGAGGTTGAGAGCTGAGTTGTCTATTTCTACAAACCTGGGTTCAAGGCCGCTTATGCTTAAAATAGCTCCGGACCTTTCAGAACAACAGCTATTAGATATAGTGGATATTATTGATACCCTAAAATTAGACGGGGTTATTGCCACCAATACGACGCTTTCAAGAGAGGGCTTGCAGCCTGGTCAACCGGCCCTAAACGAAGCGGGAGGATTAAGTGGGCTTCCTCTTCGCGATAGAAGCACTGCGGTCATTCGCTTTCTAAAATTGAATCAGAAGACCCCTTTTGCCATTATTGGCGTAGGCGGAATCGATTCGGTTGAGGCCGCATTGGAAAAGCTAGATGCTGGAGCAGACCTGCTTCAACTGTACACCGGTTTCGTCTACAAAGGCCCTCAACTGATATGGGATATTCACAAGGCGCTTTTAAAACGAAGCGATGATTAGCCTGGTGGAGTGTCCTCGAGATGCCATGCAGGGCATAAAGACATTTATACCGACAACTGAGAAAATCGCCTATGTGCAGCAATTGCTTCAGTGCAATTTTGATTACCTTGATTTTGGCAGTTTTGTGTCGCCAAAAGCGGTTCCGCAAATGGCCGACACCGCAGAGGTGCTGAGCGCGCTAGATACTTCGGTTTCGAAAACAAAGCTCTTGGCCATAGTCGCCAATCAGCGCGGGGCAGCAGAAGCCTTATCATTTGAGGCCATTGACGTGCTCGGATTTCCGTTTTCGCTTTCTGAGATTTTCCAAATGCGAAATACCCATAAATCTAGAAATCAGGCGTTTGATGAAATTACAGCCATTCAAAAGGCGTGCTCGCGTGCCTCCAAAGAGTTGGTGGTTTACCTGTCGATGGCCTTTGGTAACCCCTACGGAGAGCCCTGGTCTTTGGATCTTGTTCGCCACTGGATTTCACAGTTTCACGGCATTGGGGTGAAGACACTTTCGTTGTCAGATACCACGGCTAGCGCAGACGCGAAGCGCATATCGGAGGTCTTTGGGGTAGCCTCAGATTGGGCTGCGAATGGGGTTAGTTTTGGGGCGCACCTGCATGCCAGACCAGACCAGTGGAGGCCTCATGTTGAGGCTGCTTATGAAGCGGGTTGCAGAAGGTTTGACAGCGCCATTCAGGGCTTCGGAGGTTGCCCAATGGCCGCTGACGGTTTGGTCGGAAATATCGCAACCGAGAAGCTGATCAGTTTTTTGACCGAGAAGAAAGAGCCGTTACCTATCCGAATGGCCTCATTCGAGGTGGCCTATAATCATGCCAAGCGGGTATTTAGTAAGTATGTATAGGCTTCAGCCCGAATTAATTGAGTACATTTGCATGCAATTAAGCCCTTAATTGCATGCACGCACATCTTTCCAAAATTGTAGGCGAAGGCCTCACATACGACGACGTTTTATTGGTTCCGGCCTACTCTCAAGTACTTCCTAGAGAGGTTGATATAGCCACTCAATTCACCCGAAACCTTAGAATTAATGTTCCTATAGTTTCTGCTGCGATGGATACGGTGACCGAATCTAAGATGGCCATTGCTATGGCCCGTGAGGGTGGAATCGGTGTGTTACACAAGAATATGAGCATTGAAGATCAAGCCCTGAAGGTTCGACGCGTGAAGCGTGCAGAATCGGGAATGATTCTAGATCCGGTTACCCTCAAAACCCAAGCGACTGTGCTCGATGCCAAGATGAGCATGAAAGAACACAGCATCGGCGGAATTCCGATAATAGATGATCACGGTAAACTAGTCGGAATTGTCACCAATCGCGACTTGCGCTTTGAGCGAAACAATGAACGACCTATCACCGAGGTCATGACTGCTGAAAATCTGGTGACTGCTCCAAAGGGCATTACGCTCACCGAGGCTGAGGTTATCTTGCAAGAGTATAAAATCGAAAAATTACCGGTTGTTGACGACCACTTTCAGCTGGTCGGACTCATCACTTTCAGAGACATTACGAAGCTGACTCAAAAGCCCAAAGCCAACAAAGATCAATTCGGAAGACTGCTAGCGGCTGCTGCCGTTGGCGTGACCGGTGACAGCTTTGATCGTGTAGACGCACTAGTTGCCGCCGGAGTTGATGCCGTGATTATTGATACGGCTCACGGCCATAGCAAAGGAGTTGTTAGTATTCTTCAAGAGGTCAAAAAGGCCCACCCGAACTTAGATGTAGTCGTTGGAAACATCGCTACAGCTGAGGCGGCAAAATATTTAGTTGATGCCGGAGCCGATGCGGTGAAAGTCGGCATCGGACCAGGTTCAATCTGCACCACACGTGTGGTCGCTGGGGTTGGTTTTCCACAATTCTCAGCAGTCTTAGAGGTAGCCGCAGCACTTAAAGGAAGCGGCGTGCCCGTGATCGCCGATGGGGGAGTACGTTTCACAGGTGATATCCCTAAGGCTATTGCCGCCGGTGCTGATAGCGTGATGCTGGGATCGCTTCTAGCTGGAACCAAAGAGTCTCCTGGTGAGACGATTATCTTTGAGGGTCGTAAATTCAAATCGTACCGCGGAATGGGATCTGTCGAGGCCATGGAAAAGGGAAGTAAAGACCGCTATTTTCAAGACGTCGAAGATGATATTAAAAAGCTGGTTCCGGAGGGTATTGTGGGGCGTGTTCCGTACAAAGGTGACCTATACGAAAGCATGCATCAGTTCATCGGTGGTCTGCGCGCCGGAATGGGCTACTGCGGGGCAAAAGATATTCAGACGTTGCAAGAAACGGGTAAGTTCGTAAAGATCACTGCGAGCGGAATCAATGAGAGTCATCCGCACAACGTCACCATTACCAAAGAGGCGCCGAATTACAGCAGAAGATAAATTCAGTGAGATTGGGATTTAGTCGGTAGGCTTAAGCGTAGCCTCGTAGTCTTGCCAGGTCATGGTTTCATAAAGCGAATCTCCAAAGTAGGTGGCAATTTGAAGAAAAGGGTCGGCCGGATAGAATCCAGCTAAAGGGGATAGCACCTCAAAGCGCTCAGTCATGAACACCACTGTAGGGTAGCTCAGGTTTCCTTGGGTTAGTGCGTAGGCCAATTCGTGATACGTGCTGCGTCCAGATCCAACCAATTTGTACGTTTCCCCTTTATATGTTATGGGTGCTGCCTGTTCTGCATCGAGCTTTACCATGTGGTAATTCTTGAGCATGTACGCTTTCACCTTAGGGTCGTTGAAGGTCTCTTTGTCCATTTTTTTGCACCATCCGCACCAATCGGTGTAGACGTCAATGAAAAACTTTTTAGAAGTTCCTTTTTCGGCAATTTCGGCCGCCTCTTCAAAGCTGAGCCATTTAATAGATTGCTCTTGAGCGCTCACAGACGACAAACCTATGGCTGAAATAACCAAAAAAAACAGCAGTCGATTCATAGGGTAAAGATACGATTTAATTGGCCGCGATTGCGCTCAGCTGCTCGATGTCGACCTCTACTTGCCCTTTGAGTAAATCTTCGAAGGTCTCGCGTTCTCTGATGAGGTGAGCCTTTCCGCCCATCCATAATACCTCTGCCGGCC
This sequence comes from Flavobacteriaceae bacterium, assembly GCA_030836435.1. Classification (GTDB taxonomy): domain Bacteria; phylum Bacteroidota; class Bacteroidia; order Flavobacteriales; family Flavobacteriaceae; genus UBA3478. Next base: position 9,358 of record JAURPW010000076.1, on the reverse strand, counting down.
GCAATCTAGAATTGTAGTTGCTGGCCATAGAGAAGCAATAGGCTCCGGCATTGTGAAAGGCCAGTAGGTCTCCTTCTGTAATCTCTGCAATAGGTCGGTTGCTTCCAAAGGTGTCAGTTTCGCATATATAGCCGACTACCGAATAAAAACGAGCCTTGCCATTAGGGTTGCTGAGGTTTTCAATGTGGTGGTATGAACCGTAAAGCATAGGGCGCATTAGGTGGTTAAACCCTGAATCTACACCTGCAAAAACGGTTGAGGTAGTTTGCTTGACCACGTTGACCTTAGCTATAAAGGTTCCGGCCTGGCTTACCAAAAACTTGCCGGGTTCAAACGACAAGGTCAAAGGTTTCTGCACCTTTTGGCAAAAGCGATTAAAGCGCTCGCTGAGCTTTTCACCTAATTCTTCAATAGGGGTCTCAATATCGTCTTTTTTATACGGCACCTTAAACCCGCTTCCGAAGTCGATAAACTCCAAGTCTTTAAAGTGGGTGGCTGCCTCGAATAGTATTTCAGAGGCATGCAAGAACACGTCAATATCTAGTATGTCGCTTCCCGTATGCATGTGTACCCCATTAATACGCATATTAGTCAGATTGACTATGCGCAAAATATGCGGAACTTGGTGAATACTTATACCGAACTTTGAGTCTATGTGGCCTACTGAAATATTGGCGTTGCCTCCGGCCATAACATGCGGATTAATGCGCACGCAGACAGGAGTTTCGGGATAGCGCTGCCCAAAAAGTTCAAGCACCGATAGGTTGTCTATGTTGATTTGAACGCCCAATTCTCTAGCGGCCTCTAGTTCTTCAATTGAAACTCCGTTTGGGGTGTAGATGATATCTTCAGGGGCAACACCCGCCAAGAGTCCAAGCCGTACCTCTTCGATCGAAACCGTGTCTAATCCTGCGCCAAGACTGTGCATTAATTTCAAAACGCTAAGGTTTGAATTGGCCTTAACCGCATAATGAAATCGCAGGTTTGGAACCTGTTGAAAGGCCCTTTTTAAACGGTCATACTGAGCGGTAATTACCTGCGCGTCGTAGACGTAAACCGGTGCACCAAAGGTGTTGGCGATTTCAATGAAAGGGGGTTGTTGCATATCATTTAAGCTTAATGTGGCGCAAATTAAGTCGCTGCACGCTAATTTCCATAGATTGACGTTTATATTTATCATTATATCACATTTTGTGAGTAATGTAACAAAGACCAACTAGAATTAGTCCAAAAACGAATAGGTGCATTCCTACCTCTTTTCTATTTTTGTGCTCACACTTTTAAAGCCGAGACCATGAATTTGCACGAGTATCAAGGAAAAGAAATTTTAGCCAGTTTTGGAGTAGATATTCAACGAGGAATTGTCGCAGACACCCCCGAATCGGCCGCTGAGGCAGCGCTGAAATTGACCGATGAAACCGGCACATCATGGTATGTTATTAAGGCCCAAGTACACGCCGGTGGGCGCGGAAAGGGTGGCGGTGTCAAGCTTGCAAAGTCGATTGACGAGGTAAAATCGATTGCCGACCAGATTATCGGCATGCAGCTCATTACTCCGCAGACATCTGCAGAGGGCAAAACCGTTCATCAGGTTCTTGTTGCCGAAGATGTTTATTACCCTGGCGAAAGTGAGACTTCTGAGTTTTATATGTCTGTGCTGCTTAATCGTGCAACGGGCCGAAACATGATTATGTATTCAACCGAAGGGGGAATGGATATCGAAGAGGTAGCCGAGAAAACACCACATCTCATCTTTACTGAAGAAATTGACCCATCTGTCGGACTTACGGGCTTTCAGGCCAGAAATATTGCATTTAACCTCAAGCTTGAAGGCAAAGCCTTCAAAGAGATGACGCGATTTGTAGCCGCCTTGTACAAAGCCTACGAGCAAAGTGATTCAAGCTTGTTTGAGATCAATCCGGTTTTAAAAACTTCAGACGATCGCGTCATCGCTGTTGACGCTAAGGTGACCTTAGACGACAATGCCTTGTACAGAAGAAAGGCCTATGCCGAGATGCGAGATACCCGAGAAGAGAACCCTATTGAAGTAGAGGCAAAGGCTTTGGGTCTGAACTATGTAGATTTAGACGGAAACGTCGGCTGTATGGTTAACGGAGCAGGCCTTGCTATGGCAACAATGGACCTAATTAAAATGGCTGGGGGAGAGCCCGCTAACTTCTTAGATGTAGGTGGAACAGCTGATGCCAAACGGGTTGAAGAAGCCTTTGGAATCATCTTAAAAGATCCCAATGTAAAGGCCATATTAGTCAATATTTTTGGTGGTATTGTACGCTGTGATCGCGTGGCTAACGGAATTGTAGATGCCTACAAGAATATGGCTGATCAGATCAATGTGCCCATTATCGTTCGCCTTCAAGGAACTAATGCAGAGTTAGCAAAAGAGATCATCGATCAATCAGGTCTTGAGGTGCAGGCAGCTGTACAGTTTCAAGAAGCGGCAGATAAGGTCAAGGCTGTTCTAGCCTAAGGCGCTCACTGCTGCATTTGCAATTGTTTGAGGTGGTCTCGAAGTCGAGCGGCCTCCATAAAGTCTAATGCTTTTGCGGCTTTTTCCATGGCCTTTCTGGTCTCTTTGATTTGTGTCTCAATGGCCCCGTCGCTAAGATTGGCTATTTCCTTAGCGGTCAGCGCTTTTAGTGTAGGTTCTTCATTACTCGTCTTCTGTATGCGTAGTGTCTCGTCTAGGGGCTTGTTTAGAGCGGTAGGCGTTATCCCGTTTTCTGTGTTGTAAGCGATCTGCTTTTCGCGTCTGTAGTTGGTTTGGTCGATGGTCTCCTGCATGCTCTTGGTGATGGTATCGGCGTACATAATGGCTCTTCCGTTTAAGTGCCGTGCAGCTCGTCCAACGGTTTGGGTTAGGCTTCGATTGCTTCTAAGAAACCCTTCCTTGTCGGCGTCAATTATGGCTACTAAGGATACCTCAGGTAGGTCTAGCCCTTCGCGAAGCAAGTTTACCCCTACGAGCACATCAAACAGTCCGCGTCTCAGGTCTTGCATAATTTCTACGCGTTCAAGCGTATCTACATCACTGTGAATATAACGGCAGCGCACTCCGATTCGGGTCAGGTATTTAGTCAGCTCTTCGGCCATTCTTTTGGTAAGGGTTGTTACCAGTGTTCGTTCGTCTTTTTCTGCCCTTAATTGTATTTCGTTGGTGAGGTCGTCGATTTGATTTTTGCTGGGGCGTATCTCAATAATGGGGTCTAACAATCCCGTAGGTCTGATCAACTGCTCGACTAATACCCCTTTGGATTTTTCAAGCTCGTAATCAGCAGGGGTGGCACTGACATAAATGATTTGGTTTTGCAGGGCCTCAAACTCCTCAAATTTCAACGGGCGATTGTCTAAGGCTGCAGGTAATCGAAACCCATAATCCACCAAATTTTCTTTGCGGGAACGGTCACCGCCATACATGGCGTGTACTTGCGGAATGGTCACATGGCTTTCATCAATCACCATGAGGTAGTCTTCGGGAAAATAGTCTAAAAGACAGAAGGGGCGGGTTCCAGGTGCGCGTCCGTCTAGATAGCGCGAATAGTTTTCTATACCCGAGCAGTATCCGAGCTCTCTCATCATCTCTAGATCAAAGGTGGTGCGTTCTTCAAGGCGCTTGGCCTCTAACGGCTTTCCGATCTCGTTGAAGTAGGTGATTTGCTTCAACAAATCGTCTTGAATGTGGTGAATGGCGTTTTGGAGCACCTCAGGTGAAGTGACGAACATGTTAGCCGGATAAATGGTCAGCTGCTCATAAATCTCAATTACCGATTGCGTTAGCGGATCAAAGGCTTCTATCTCTTCAATTTCATCGCCAAAAAAATGAACTCTAAAAGCATAGTCCGCATATCCTGGAAAAATATCAACCACATCGCCCTTTATTCTAAAGTTTCCGTTAGAAAAATCGGCTGTAGTTCGGGCATATAGCGATTGAACCAAAAGCTTCAGCAGCTGCGTCCGAGCCATAAGTTGCCCGCGTTCAATGCGAATCACATTTTTTTGAAACTCGATGGGGTTACCAATACCGTAGAGACAAGAGACAGAGGCTACCACGATCACGTCTCGCCTTCCGCTGAGCAGTGATGAGGTCGTGCTCAACCGCAGTTTCTCGATATCTTCATTAATGCTCAGGTCTTTTTCAATGTAGGTTCCGCTTGCGGGTATATACGCTTCGGGCTGGTAGTAGTCGTAGTAGGAGACGAAGTATTCAACAGCATTCTGTGGAAAGAACTGCTTGAATTCAGAGTAGAGCTGGGCGGCTAGGGTTTTGTTGTGCGCAAGCACCAAAGTGGGTCTTTGCACCTGCTCAATCACATTGGCTACTGTAAAGGTTTTACCCGATCCGGTCACCCCGAGCAATGTGTGGTGCTTTTCACCTTCTAATAGTCCCTCGACTAGCGAATGAATGGCCTCGGGTTGATCCCCTGTCGGCTTAAAAGAAGAGACGATTTCGAACTTCATTGAGCAAAAATAGCAATACTGTGGCGCTTAATTTTTTTAAAACAAACTATCTTGACGCCATGAGCGCTGGCCCACATATGGTTTTTAAAAAACCCAGTTATCCGATTTCTTCTCAGTTAAAGGCCTATTTAGATCGTTACAAGAGAAGTACAGAGGTTCCTGTGCATTACGAAGATCTTTTGCGTTTTTCGGGCTCTGTATCGGTATATAGTCAGCAAGACGACGACACCTTGTGGGTTAGGGTGTTTTATTCTGATGAGGAGCGAAAGGAGATTGATGTGGCCTTGAAAAAGATCTACTCCATCTTGCATTCTGACGGAAGCGATAGCATTTTTGAAGACCTGTCGGTTGACGCCATAGATTACTGCACCTTTGGCAACTCTAAGCCGTTTAGGATTAAGATTCGAAACATCATCAATGACAACTACACCTATTTTTATGTAAAAAGAAGTGACGCCTCTCGCATATACGGGCTTGAATTGGAGCACCTGCTCTCTCCGTACAACCTCAATTTTTTAGTGTCGGCCGACACGCTCATCGAGGAGCACATTGCCGGTATCCCAGGAGACGTTTTTATTACGCATTACCTGCCCTTATGCACCGAAAGGCAGCGGGCCCAGCTAGCCAAAGAGTTCGTGAAGTTCAACGAGCGTTGTATGATTCGGTTGTTGGGCGACATGAGGGCCTACAACTATGTAGTAATTCCGGTGCACGATTTTGATAGCGTTATTCATAAGATCCGAGCTATCGACTTTGATCAGCAAAATTTTGAAGGCGACCTAAGGGTATACCGCCCCCAATTTTTTCCTGAGAATGCGGCGATGGTTGAATTGATCAAGACGCATCTCAAAAGGGAGTCTGTGTTTCAATACAAGAAAGAAGAGCGATCATCGCTTGCAAAAAGGGCCCTCGGGGCAGAATCACAGCTTAGAAGACTGGTTGATTCGGCCAAGGTTGATGTGCTTTCTACGTCTGAGCACATCGAAATGCTCGGAAGTCAAATCAGTCAATTTACCGGAGATCAGCGATTCAGAAAGGCAGATTCTATGGGTGTCATACTCGAACTTGCCCTGCTTTTTGTGATCAAAAACTACAGAGACCTCAGTGTAATTTAACTTTTTGATTCTCTGTTGAAGTACAGCAAATAGTAGTACATCTGACGCTCTTCGTCCCATCCTTTTTCGACAAATCGCTCTGCCGAATCGGGGTTTATAAAGTCTAATTTGATGTGGATATTGGTGTCGAGATGAATGTGGTTTTTCAGCTTTTTTCTGGCCTCTGTAACCGCTTGATTAGCGATGCCAAATGAAGAGACATCTTCGATACTGTACTTCGGGCCCTTATCGGTCTTGTACTGTTTAAATTCGGGAATGAGATCGGGATTTTCAATCACCTCATTTAGAAAGTGTGACTCCTCAAAGGTGTCTCTTGAGGCAAAGTGATTCATCGCCCTATTCATGAATAAAACCTCTTGCTGTTTATCTTCAGCCTCGAGCACCACATCTTTGGCGAAGTCTTTGCAAAGCTTTAAATAGTTCTTGGTGAAATACACCTCGTCTTCTAAGGCCGAAATAGACAAGAACGTCTCTGGCCAATACTTGGCATCATAGCGGTTTCGGTCTACGGTGAGTACTTTATAACCCGCCTCAGCTTGTGTGTTAAAAATGAGGCAGCCTTTATCGAGTTTTTGTGCAGAGATTCCCTTTCGTAAATGGATGTTTACGTTCTCATTTTCCCAAGAAAACTCAAAAAAATCTTGTTTCAGTTCGCTTTTGAAAAGACCTACGGCATCTACTTTTTCATTGTCAATTCTGACGTCAGTAAAGTGCACTACATAGAGTTCACCGCTATTGATATGTGCGTGCTTTGACTGATCGTATAGGTGGGCTGCTAAAGCTTTACTTTGCTCGTAAAGACTCGAAGGATCATCAAAGATGCTCTTGACCGATTGGTATACGGGGTTGAATTCTAGATCGACTTCGTGGGCAAACTTAAAATAGTTGACCTCTTTTTGCGTAAAGGGTGAAAAAAAGTACTGCTTTAGCAGCGTTCCAATTTCGTCGTCTAATTGCAAGCGGTCTTTTGACAGCTGTAAGGGCTCATTGCGACTTTTATTTCCGATTCGGTGTAGAGAAATAGAGTCAATTTGGGCATTATATAGGGTGAACATAAGTGTTGTGTAGATTAATAGTCTTCTGCGTAATCGTCATAAGATTCAAAATCATTGAAGCTATTGTCGTTAAAATCGTCTTCGAAATTATCTTCAAAGTCGTCCAAGTCATCGCCCTCTTCAGCAAAGGGATCTTCGTCTATAAGATTGCGACTCGAGCGCTCTGACTTGAAGCTTTTGTCGGGAGCCTGGTCGGGTAGGGCGCCAAAACTAAACAGCAGCTCTGATTGCTCAATGGGCTCTGTTTCTTCAATTTTTGCCAGTTCAACAAAAAAGCTCCACATGCTGAGCAGGTCGTACACATAAATCAACCGGGGGCTTTCTTCATTTAAGATGGTCCCCAGCGGAGTGTGCTGCATAATTACCGTGTCGTCTTCAAACCCCATATCAACAATGGGGTATTCAACCCCTTGTGTCCAATTCTCGTCGGTGGCAAAGAACGTTCCCATCTCACTGAGGTCGAAGCCAAACGATTGCGCAATGGCTATGTGAAAATCTTCAAGACTAATGCGATCAGAAACGGCTAAATCTCTAAACACATCTTCTTCTGTATCTAAAATGATTCGAATTTTATACAGCATATGAATTAAATAGTTGAGGGTAAAGGGCTAGAGGTGGTTCTCATGAACAGAAAAGCCTGCAAGCCAAACAATAATGAGGCAATGACCAAGTGTAGCGGTTGAGTGGAAAAAGGAAATGCAAAATAATTCATGGCCACTCCGGTCGCTACCTCTAAGAATAGGAGCCCCAGAACTAAAAGGTAATGGGATGTAAAGCGCGAAGCTTGCTTTCGCAAACGCCAAAAAATAAGAACATTGATCAATAGCACTGCAATGGAGAATGAGCGGTGTATGTAGAAGAGAATGGGCGCTTGATTTATCCACCCTTCTATGGCCATACCTTCATCTAGAAAATGGTCAACGCTTTGTCGCACCTGAGTTCCGAGTAAAATTTGAATGAGTGTCATTCCCAACGCTAAGCCGATATAGGTTTGGTTAGGTTTCAGTGAATCAGCGGAAACCGAGTAGGTGCTTGCGCTGAACTTCATATAAAACAGCAGGGCTACCAAAACCAAGGCCATGAGCATATGCAGACTGATTTTAAGCGGATTCAAAACCGAATAAACCACCGTAGCCCCGAGCCATGCCTGAAAAAGTATTCCCAGCAGGGTGATGAGCGCTAAAATCATCAGTTTTTTATTGAAAGGTCGTATGAGTACTGTGCTTAAAAACAAGGCCAAGGTGAAAAGCCCTGCCAGGGCGCCTAAGAGTCTGTTGATGTATTCGATCCACGTATGCCATGGATTAAATACAGCGTAGTCGTGTTTGGTATAGGCCTCCCAATTGCGCGCTTCAAAGCTACTTGATGTGGTAAAGGTTTTATTAGCTTCAACGAGTTGTTCGTTGCGAATAATCAGTTGCCCTTTGTTGTAGGATTGGTTGGGCTTCCATTCGAGTGCTTCTGCTTCGGTCGGAGGTATGTAATACCCAAAACACTTTGGCCAATCGGGGCAACCCATTCCGCTTCCGGTCATGCGAACCACAGCTCCGGCTAATATTACCAAATAAATGACCGCAATTGTCGCGTTAATCAACCACCGTGTGCTACGCATCTCTTACAGGTTTTAATCCCATTTCGGCTGCCTTGGTAAGCATGAATGATTTTGCTTCATCGTAATCGTTAGCAATCACCCCTTCCAAAATGGCTTCTTTAATAGCCTCTTTGAGGAGGCCAATTTCTTTGCCCGGCTTTAAATCAAATAACTGCATAATTTCTGATCCGTCTACAGGAGGCTGAAAATTTCGAACCCGATCGCGTTCTTCTACCTCCTTGATTTTAGCTCTCACCCGTTTGAAATTATCTTTATAGCGCCTTTGTTTATTCGGGTTTTTAGTAGTGATATCTGCCTCACATAAGAGCATAAGATTATCGATGTGATCTCCAGCGTCAAACACTAGACGTCTTACGGCCGAATCGGTGACGAATTGCTCTGAGATAACTATGGGTCTAGAGCTCATAAGTACCATTTTTTGCACAAACTTCATCGAATCATTCAACGGCAATTTGAGCCTCTTGAAAAGCTTGTAAACCATTTTGGAGCCCACAAACTCGTGTCCGTGAAAAGTGAATCCGGCACTCTCGTCAAAGCGCTTTGTAGGGGCCTTTCCGATATCGTGTAACAGGGCCGCCCACCGCAGCCACAGATCTTGACTTTCGGCGGCTAGATTGTCGACCACCTCTAAGGTGTGCCAAAAGTTGTCTTTATGCGTCATACCCTCAATCTCGTCTATACCCTTAAGCGCGGTCAATTCGGGCATAATTAACTCTAGCAGTTTGGTCTTCTCTAGTAGGCCGAGACCGATGGAGGGTTTATCGGTTAATAGTATCTTATTCAACTCGACAACAATGCGTTCCTTAGAAACGATTTCAAGTCGTTCTCTTTGAGCAGCAATTGCTTCTAAGGTATGCGGGTGAATATTAAAGTTGAGTTGTGCGGCGAATCGAATCGCTCTGAGCATTCGGAGCGGATCATCACTGAAGGTAACCTCTGGTTCTAGTGGAGTAATAATGAGCCCTTCTGCTAAATGTTTTTGTCCTTCGAACGGATCGATGAATTCCCCAAAGCGATCGGCATTCAAGCATAGCGCCATAGCGTTAATGGTGAAATCTCTGCGATTTTGATCATCCTCTAAAGTGCCACTAGTAACATAG
>JAURPW010000075.1:0-3664 GCA_030836435.1 Flavobacteriaceae bacterium | reverse complement strand
TTCAGATACCGCTATACGAAGATGACGGGATTGCTTAACCGTTGGTTAAGCGGCCCAAGGGGGTTACCTGCGCATCACTCAAAGAAAACCAACCACAGCACTTCGTGCTGTTGGGTTTTGTTCTTTTTCAGATACCGCTATACGAAGATGACGGGATTGCTTAACCGTTGGTTAAGCGGCCCAAGGGGGTTACCTGCACATCACACAAAGAAAACCAACCACAGCACTTCGTGCTGTTGGGTTTTTACCTTTATAAAGCTTCGTCAAAACCTGCGGCTTTACGAAGCTTTATAAACGCAAAAACCGACTCACATTTGTGAGTCGGTTTTCTTTGTGTGATGCGGTCTGGACGGGACTCGAACCCGCGACCCCCTGCGTGACAGGCAGGTATTCTAACCAACTGAACTACCAGACCAAAAGCTTAATACTCGCAAGGAGGCTTAAGCGGGGGCAAATATAAACTATTATGGTTCCTTGTACCAAAAAAAGCGGTAAAAAAGAAACCTAAGGATTTTGCCTAATTAGATAGCAGCGTCAATCGCTTCGGCATAGACGTTTTTAGGGGCTACACCTACTTGACGATTTACAATTTCTCCGCCTTTGAAAACAAGGACGGTGGGTATATTTCTTACTCCGTATTTAGCGGCGAATTGCTGGTTATTGTCTACATCAACTTTTCCTACCACTGCCTTTCCTTCGTAGTCTTGGGCTAGCTCTTCGATGATCGGGCCAACCATGCGACATGGTCCACACCAAGCTGCCCAAAAATCAACCACTACAGGCTTATCTGATTTTAGAACGACCTCTTCGAAAGTAGCGTCAGTTATCTCTAGTGCCATAATACAAAAATTGTTTACCGTGCAAAGTTATGGAATTATGCGCCTTAAAAGCTAGGCATTTACGGCGTATTGAATGTTTTCGTGATCGAGCATTTCGAGCAGCTCGGTGCAAATCGCAATTTGATTCTTTCTGCTTTTTAATTGAACGCTCAGGGCTTCGTCATGGAGGGCAAAAGATGGGGGCTTTTTTCCCTTGAACGATTTGATAATTCGTTCAATCTGTTGAATTTTGGCCTCGTCTATTTCGGAGGCTTTAAGGTGGAGCGTTAATTTTTTGGATTGCTGTTCCATCACATCTTGTAGCAATTTCACCTCGTTGAACTGTAGTCGTGGATCGGTGGTAGCTCCGGTATCTCGATTGGTGTAGCCTTCTCGAATGAGCAGGCGTACGAATAAGAAGTTTCCGGGCTTAAAAAAGTGTTCGTACTTGAGGTACTCTTCCCCAAACACGCGAAATATATGAGTGCCGCTGTAGTCTTCAAGGGAAAAGGTTCCCCATTTTTTTCCGTTTCTAGAGAGCCGGTCTTCGCTTTCGGTGACCACTCCGCCCAAGGTTAATTCTCGACCTACTAAGGCCTCTAAATCGCTCGAAAGCAGCGCTATTTCGGCTTTAGTGAATAACTCCAATTCTTTTTTGAAGTCGTCTAGGGGGTGACCGCTGAGGTAAATTCCGACCACCTCTTTTTCTTTGCGCAACAGCTCCATGGTTGGCCAGGGCTCGCAAGTGGGTATTTCGGGCTCACTGATTTGAGCCATCGGATCGTCTTCAAATAAACTGACCTGAGCGGCCTGTTCATTTTCTTTGAGTTTAGCCGCTGATCGGATGATTTTTTCGAGGTAGTTCGATTCATCGGGCGTTTGCTGAAAGTACTGGCTTCTGGTTGCTCCAAACGAGTCGAAGGCCCCAGCGATGGCCAGGTTTTCAAAGGCCTTTTTGTTGGCAGCCCTGAGATCTACCCGCTTAGCGCAGTCAAAAACAGACACAAATGGGCCGTTCTCTTTGCGTTCATCCACTATAGCCTCAACAGCGCTGCGACCTACTCCTTTGACGGCCCCCATTCCAAATCGAATGGCACTTTCTTTGTTAACCGAGAATTTATAATACGATTCATTGATATCTGGGCCCAAAACTGCAATTCCCATGCGTTTGGCCTCTTCCATGAACAGGGTGACCTGATCTAGGTTATTCATGTTGTTTGAGAGCACGGCTGCCATGTATTCGGCCGGATAGTGGGTCTTCAGATAAGCCGTCTGATAGGCTATAAAGGCATAGCAGGTTGAGTGACTCTTGTTAAAGGCATAGCTGGCAAAAGCCTCCCAGTCTGTATAGATCTTTTCGAGCACTTCCTTCGGATGTCCGTTGGCTATTCCTCCGTCTATAAATTTGGGGCGCAGTTGATCGATAAGGTCTTTCTTTTTCTTACCCATGGCTTTGCGCAGCACATCGGCTTCACCCTTGCTGAAAGAAGCCAGCTTTTGAGACAGCAACATCACCTGCTCTTGATAAACCGTAATACCGTAGGTAGATTCTAGGTATTCTTTCATCTCGGGCAAGTCATAGGTGATTGCCTCTCTGCCGTGTTTGCGGTTGACAAAACTTGGAATATACTCTAGTGGCCCTGGACGATAGAGGGCATTCATGGCGATTAGGTCGTCAAAAGAGGTGGGTTTGAGCTCCTTGAGGTACTTCTGCATTCCGCGCGATTCGTACTGAAAAATGCCGATGGTTTCTCCGCGCTGAAACAGTTCGTAGGTTTTACTGTCGTCTAAGGGAAACTGGTCAGGGTCGAGTTCGACTCCAGACCTGGCCTTTACAATCTTGACGGTGTCTTTAATGAGGGTAAGGGTCTTTAGACCCAAAAAGTCCATTTTCAGTAGCCCAGCACTTTCGACTACCGAGTTGTCGAATTGAGTGACCCACATTTCGGCATCTTTAGCGGTGCTAACCGGAACAAAGTTGGTAATGTCGTCTGGGGTGATAATTACACCACAGGCATGAATTCCCGTGTTGCGAACGGTTCCCTCTAGGCGCTTCGCCATCTTAAGGGTGCGTCCTAAATCGTCATCAGCCTTGGATACTTCTTGCAGTTCGGCAATTTTTTTGGCTTCTTCGCTGCGGTAAGACTGCTGTAACGACTTCGCATCGAGATCCCAAATTTTGGCCAATTTGGTCATGTCTGGAAGCAATTTTGCCAGGCGATCGGCATCCGACAGGGGCAAGTCTAAGACTCTGGCCGTGTCTCTGATAGCTGATTTTCCGGCCATGGTGCCGTAGGTAATGATCTGGGCCACCTGATTGGATCCGTAGGTCTTAATCACATAGTCGATGACCCGCTGACGCCCCTCGTCGTCAAAGTCAATATCAATATCGGGCAGCGACACCCGATCTGGATTTAAAAAGCGCTCAAAAAGCAGATCGTATTTGATCGGGTCTATGTTGGTGATCCCCAAACAGTAAGCGACCGCTGATCCGGCAGCAGAGCCCCTTCCCGGTCCGACCGAAACCCCCATTTTTCGCGCCTCTCTTATGAAGTCTTCTACAATGAGAAAATAGCCCGGATAGCCTGAATTTTCTATAGTCTTTAACTCGAAATCAATGCGTTCGACTAAGGAGTCGCTTAGGGTTCCGTAGCGTTTTTCGGCCCCCTTGTAGGTCAAATGTCTGAGATAGGCATTTTCGCCCCTTTTAGCCGTGTCAAAGGCATCTTTAGGATCTACAAATGCTTCTGGAATGGCGAATTTTGGCAGCAGTACTTCTCGGGCTAACTCGTAATTCTCCACTTTAGCCAATAGCGGCTCAATAGCACAAATGGCCTCTGGAAGGT